>JAPLEX010000047.1 GCA_026390995.1 Flavobacterium sp. | reverse complement strand
AAGAATTCAAAAAAAACCAAAAATTATGACAAGCAACTCAGATTTTGGAAGTATCTCATTTGATTTACCAAAAAACCAATCAAATGTGATTAAAGTGATCGGTGTAGGTGGCGGCGGAAGCAATGCCATCAACCACATGTTTAAGCAGGGAATAAAAGGGGTAGACTTTATTGTCTGCAACACCGACTCACAAGCGCTAGAAAATAGTGCAGTACCAAATAAAATTCAACTGGGCGTGCACCTCACCGAAGGTCTTGGGGCAGGGGCAAATCCCGAAGTTGGACAACAATCTGCGATTGAGAGCATTGCCGACATCGAAAAAATGTTGGACAGCAACACCAAAATGGTTTTCATTACAGCCGGTATGGGTGGTGGAACCGGAACAGGTGCTGCACCGGTAATTGCACAATTGGCCAAAGAACGCGATATCCTTACGGTGGGTATTGTAACCAAGCCTTTCCAATTTGAAGGAAAAGTGCGTTACGAACAAGCCTTGTTGGGTGTGCCTTGTTGGGTGTTGAGAAATTGCGCAAACAAGTAGATTCGTTGATTGTGATCAACAACAACAAACTAAGAGAAGTATACGGCAATTTAGGTTTTAAAGCCGGTTTCTCTAAAGCTGACGAAGTCTTGGCTACCGCTTCTCGTGGAATTGCCGAAGTAATCACGCACCACTATACCCAAAATATTGACTTAAAAGATGCCAAAACCGTCTTGTCCAATAGTGGAACTGCCATCATGGGATCGGCAACTGCTACGGGAGATAACCGAGCTAAAAATGCCATTGTAGCGGCCTTGGATTCTCCGCTATTAGACGACAATAAAATTACCGGAGCCAAAAACGTATTGTTGCTTATCGTTTCTGGAACCAATGAAATTACCATTGATGAAATCGGTGAAATCAACGACCATATCCAGGCCGAAGCTGGATTTAACGCCAACATTATTATGGGAGTTGGCGAAGACGAATCGTTGGGGGAGGCTGTTGCAGTCACTATTATTGCGACCGGATTTAATGCCGAACAACAAAAAGAAATTATCAATACCGCGCCTAATAAAATTATTCATACGCTTGATGGCGAACAACAATTGGTTCAAGATTTAACTGCCAAAAACGTGGTTTCATTTGCCAATCCTTTAGATGAAACTCCAAAAGATGCCGAACATAAAATAGTTTTTGAATTGCTCGAAGACGAAGAAATTGTGGCAGAAAAAGAGCCTGAAATTCAAGAGAATGAGTTGTTGTTTATCTCCGAATACATCAAAAGTTTAGATGTGACCTTTGAGATTGTATCACCAGAAAAACCCTTTACATTCGAAATTGAATCGGTTTCACCCGCTGTAAATGAAATTCCGGTTTTTGAGCATCAAGTTGTGGCCAAACAAGAGCAAGTTGCTTTTACCTTTGATTTGCCACTTGCCAAAGCTGAACCAGAGTTTGACGAGAACAAAATCTTGTTTGAGTTAACCAACGAAACCAAAAACATAGTTGTGAATCAGCCGGTGCAAGTGGTTCCCATGACCGAATTAAACGAAAATGGGGTGATAAAATATTCACTCGAAGAGTACATGGAACTCGAAAGTGATTTGCTGACCTCAAAACCCGTTGCTGAAGTACAAGAGCCCCTTGCCCCAGAAATGGATATCACCATGACAGTGGCCGAGCCTGTTGCCTTTGCACCAGCCTATGACGAAGTTTCACCGCTTGAAATGTCAATAGAAGAAACTCTTAAACACAGAGCAGATGAGCGCCGTCGTAAGTTGAAAGAGTTCAATTACAAATTCAGCAACAGCAGTTCTCGCATCGACGAATTTGAACGTGAACCCGCCTACAAAAGATCGGGAATTGATGTAACCACCAATCCCTTGTTGAACAATACCTCAAGAACATCGTTGGGGATAGACAGTAATGACGATATGCAGTTGCGATCTAATAATTCCTTTTTGCACGATAACGTAGACTAATTGCGCTACTCGAAAAAGTATAACCCGAAAGATCACTGCATTTTTCGGGTTATTTTTTTTATCTTCGCCCCCACAAATTATGTAACCTATTATACTTGACACTATGAGTTTAGCTGCCCAAATCATGGACGAAATGAAAACCGCCATGAGAGCCAAAGATACTTTAGCCCTAGAGGCTTTGCGCGCAATCAAATCGGCCATCTTGTTGGCTCAAACCGAAAGCGGAGCCAAAGAAGAAATTGCGGCCGAAGACGAAATCAAATTGCTTCAACGCCTCATCAAACAACGCAAAGACAGCGCGACCATCTATAACGAGCAAGGACGTGCCGATTTGGCCGAGCCCGAGTTGGCTCAAGTTGCCGTAATCGAAAAGTTTTTACCGGCGCAACTCAGCGAAGCCGAAGTAGAAGCCGTTGTGGCTCAAATCATTTCCGACAACGGATTTGCGGGCATGGCCAATATGGGTCAAGCGATGGGCCTAGCCTCTGCTGCCTTGGCGGGCAAAACTGATGGCAAAACAATTTCTACCTTAGTAAAGAAATTATTGGGGTAAAACCAACACAATAACGGCTGCGTAGTTCAACTGGATAGAATATCAGATTTCGGCTCTGAGGGTTGGGGGTTCGAATCCCTTCGCGGTCACGAATAAGAACAAAAGCTTAAAAAAATTGTCCAAGCTTGCTTGAGGAATTTTCTTATGCTTTTGTTCTTTCAAAGCGGAGCGTTCAGGGATGTTGCGCCAGCAAACTCCCTGATAAGTACAGCTTTGCTCTATTAATCCTAAGTTCACTTGAGCGTTTTTTTGTTTTAAGTAATCTCAAAGCATTTGAGAGTTAGAGGAGGACAGCCAGTGGCTGTCAGGTATTCTTCACAAACAATCATTCCAATAGCTAGCAAACTCCCTGATAAGTGCAGCTTTGCTCTATCATTCACAAGTTCACTTGAGTTTTTTTTATTCTTTTTTTGTTTCTGACACGTAAACGTCTAATAAATTTACCTTACTTTTGTTTAACTATTTTATAAAATAAATAAACAAAATAAAGTGAAGTCCATCGCACCTTTACCCGAATCTACTCCATTAAACGAGGCGCAAATCGACCGCATCATCGAAATGGCTTGGGAAGACCGTACGCCGTTTGATGCCATTCGGTTTCAATTTGGTTTAGCTGAAGCCGATGTGAAAGCACTCATGAAAAAGGAACTCAAATTCAAGAGTTACACCCTGTGGCGCGAACGAGTAGAAAACTGCAAAACCAAACACGCTGCCAAACGATCAACCGACATCGACCGGTTTAAATGCTCCCGACAACGCGCTATTTCGAGTAATATGCCTTATTCTACGAATGTTGGAGCTCCTGCCATTCGCATCGATGATTTAGTATCCTGGAAAAGCCGCGGAATAACCAGTGTAAATAAAGAATTGACGGCCAAATTTGACGAACTCAAACAGCAATATGAGTCCTTACTGCGCGAGTACGAATGCAACGAATTGGTGTACAATTCTAAGTTTTCATTCGAACCTGTAGTGGGCGAGACCTATCATTTGTATCGGTCTGCCAATGGAACCAATTTTCTGTCCTTAATATCGCCAGCCGAATGGAACAAGGAACACCTGGGCACCTTCAAGCTCAACAGCGACAAAAAATGGATTGAATTAAATCAGCTATAAGTACACATCAATGTTACATTCTTTCAATTCGTCGGCGATTGCTGAAATGGAAAAGCAATACAGAGTTCATCTCATCAACAGTTTAGGCGGATTTAAAAGTGTAGTCTTGGTGGGTACTGTCGATGCGCAGCAACATACCAATTTGGCTATTTTTAGTTCGGTTTTTCATATTGGTGCCAATCCGCCATTAATTGGCTTAGTTTTTCGTCCCACGCCACCCGAACGCAATACCTACAACAACATCTTAGAAACGGGTTTTTATACCCTCAATCACCTCAACGAATCGATACTCAATCAAGCGCACCAAACTTCTGCGCGCTATGACAAAGAAGTTTCGGAGTTTGACGAAACGGGTTTAACAGCTGAGTTTAAATCTGATTTCCCTGGGCCTTTTGTGGCTGAAAGCCACGTACAAATTGGTCTTGCCTTTCGAGAGAAAATAGACATTACCATCAATTCAACTACCTTGATTATTGGCGAAATAGTGCAACTTTTTGTGCCCGAAAACGCGATACAGGCCGATGGATTTCTCGATTTAGAACAAGCCAACACCCTTACTTGCTCCGGTTTGGATAGCTACCACAAAACGGTGCAATTGGATCGATTGTCGTATGCCAAACCGGGTTTAGAAATTACCTCATTGCTTGGGCGGACACTCCCCTAAGTTATTTTTATATCCAATTTTTAACAGATGCTATGCGCGGCGTAAAAAAACAAAACCTGCCCAGTAAAATTTGCATCAGCTGCGACAAACCTTTTGCGTGGCGCAAAAAATGGGAAAAGGTGTGGGACGAAGTAAAGTACTGCAGCGACAAATGCAGGAGTAAAAAATAAAACACCAAATTAAGTTGTCAAGTAAAACGAGATAAAATTAAACTACCCCAAATAAGAAAGCATGTATTATGAAAATAACAGCCCTCGTTTGGTTTAAAACCGATTTGAGAATCCAAGACAACGAAACCTTAGTGAAAGCCATTTCCAAAAGCGATCAGGTGGTTCCAGTTTATTGTATAGATGATTCCCATTTTGCAACCACTTCCTTTGGATTTAAAAAAACAGGTAGTTTTCGTGCGCAATTTTTGCTCGAATCGCTGCAGGATTTAGATGCACAATTGCGCGCTTTGGGAACGGGTCTGCTGGTGGTAAAAGGCAATCCAGCGGTTGAATTACCCAAATTGGCGCAAGCCTATCAAGTGCAAAAAGTATACGCCAAAAGAGAGGTGGCTTTTGAAGAAACCCTAACCGAAAAAGCGGTACAAAATGAGCTTTTTAAACTGGGTTGTGAGTTTGAATCCATTAGCACGAGCACGCTCTACCATGCCGAAGATTTGCCGTTCTCGATAAAGGATATCCCCGAGGTGTTTACTGCTTTTAGAAAAAAAACAGAGAAAGATGCCAAAATTAGACCTGTATTTGCTGCGCCAAAACAAATTATTTGCTGCGCCAAAACAAATTCCTTCCCCAAATATTCCTCTTTTGCAGCTTCCTAGTTTAGTTGATTTGGGTCTTGAAAAATGTACCAACGATAATCGAGCAGTGCTTCAGTTTAAAGGAGGAGAAACGGAAGCCCTGGCCAGGTTAACGCATTACTTTTACGACACCCAATCACTTTCTACCTATAAAGAAACGCGCAACGGTATGGTGGGCTCCAATTATTCCTCCAAGTTTTCGCCTTGGTTGGCTTTGGGCTGTATTTCGCCACGGTACATTTATGCTCATGTGCAACAGTACGAAAAACAATTTGGGGCCAACGATTCGACCTATTGGTTGGTTTTTGAGTTGTTGTGGCGGGATTATTTTCGGTTTATGTTTAAGAAACACAAAACCAAGTATTTCTTGTATGCTGGGATTAAAACCGAGAAAGTCCTTTCGAAGTCGCTCAATGAAAAGTTACTTTCCCAATGGATCAACGGAACTACATCTTCTGATTTCATCAACGCCAACATGATTGAACTCAAATTAACGGGTTTTATGAGTAACCGCGGCCGACAAAATGTGGCCAGTTATTTTTGCAACGAACTCCAACAAGATTGGCGAATAGGGGCAGCCTATTTTGAGCAGCAGCTCATCGATTACGATGTGTGCAGCAACTGGGGAAATTGGGCCTATTTGGCTGGTGTAGGAAATGACCCGCGTGGCCATCGCTACTTCAACATCGAAAAACAAGCCGCTGATTATGATAAGAATAGGGCGTTTAGAAATTTGTGGTTGGAAATAAGTCGAAAGTCGTAAAGTCGTAAAGTCATAAAGTCAAAAGGGTAGAAGTTTACTAAGAACGGCTGGTTGCTGATAGCTCTCAGCTGACAGCTGACAGCGGGGAGTGGGAAGTGGGGAGTGGGAAGTTTCTTTTTCAACCCTAACCTCTAACCAAAAAGACGAATAGTCTAATAGATAAGACAATAAAGACTGCTCTTAGAAAGCAACCTACTACCTATCACCTACCACCCAAAACCTACCACCTACTACCCTTTTTACTGCGTCCCCTAACTCCTGAAAAAGACAATTAAGTACTCGGTTTATCTTTTTTATCGGTTTGTCTTGCAAAATACGTTTGTGGTGAAGTACTCGTGATTAATTTGAAACTTTTGTAGAACGGGCTGTAGGAAGAAAATCCGGTTACGGCTGCCAATGATTCTAATGTGTTGGTTTTTAAATACCCGGCTTCTATTAATTCTATTGATTTTTGCACGCGTATTATTTTTTTAAAATCACTGAAGCTTATCGTGCTGTGGTACTTAAACAAATACAGCACATGGCTTTTGGGTAGGTTTAGTTTGTTGGCTAAATCACTCACTTTAAAATTTTCCGTTAAAAATAAGTTGGTGTTCAGCGCAAAGTGCTCAATTTCTAGGATGTGGTTTTGAATATTTCCTTCAATTTTTTCTTTCAACACTAGATCTTGTAGGTTAATCACTTGCTTGCTGTTGAGTGACCAAATTTGATCAAAAACAATGGCGTTCTTTTTGTATTCTTTAATCTTGTTTTGTAGAATATCATAGCCGTATAAAAATTCGGGCGAATAGAGAATTTTGATGTACAGTACGATCCACAGTAATGCCGCTACCCACAAAAAGTTATTTTTATTCCGGTACCATAATTCCGAATCGTTGAACAACATGTTGACCAAAAAGCGAATCAGCATCAACACAAACAGTCCAAATAAGAGTTTGGTCCATTTTGAAATAAAAATATTTTGTTGATTGATCACCACAATTTTGCTTTTTCGATTCCATATCGTCTTGTGTAAAAATCGATACGCGGTTATGGCATAGAAAATGTTGTATAGAATGGTAATGATTGCCCCAATTTTATATGCATGGATGGCAAAATCGTCTGTAAACAAACTTTTTAAAAAAAAGAGAGTAGTAAACACAAATGGAATGGTAAGATGAAGTAATTGTTTTCCTCTCGCTAGATGATGTGCATTATTTATTTTGCCGAAATACAAATAAATCAAAGGCCAAGTATTTATGGCGATTATGAAATCTATATTTCGTGTAAAATTTTCAAATGGAAGGGTATCTGCCCATCCGTGTATAAAAAATCGTATTGAGCTTAAAAAGAAAAACAGCAGTAAATAAAAATTGGTGTGTTTTTTACTATTGAATCGAAATCCAATTAGAACTATTGTAATAAAGCCTAATAATGCAGTAATTAAATAGATTGTTTTTTCGAGCATAGTAAACAGCTTAATTGGGATTTAAACGCCTTCAAAAATATACTTTTTTTTATCGTTTTATCTGCTTTTAACTTCATCAAAAAATTGAAAAATGTCGTCAAAACATTAAAATACACCCAAAAT
>JAPLEX010000060.1 GCA_026390995.1 Flavobacterium sp. | reverse complement strand
TTGGACTTTTTGGAATTTGCCTTGGCTTTTAAATTCTTATCTAATGCCGATTTAGTATTGCAATTGCATTTACTGGAACGCGAAGTGTTTTTAGCGATTTGGATTGCCATTTTTGGAACCCTGTCTTTGTATCTATTGGGAAAAATAACCTTGCCGCACGACAGTCCGTTGCCGAGTATTTCGGTGAGTCGTTTGTTTGTGGCCTTACTGAGTTTATCATTTACCATTTACTTGATACCCGGACTTTGGGGAGCGCCACTCAAATTGATCAACGCTTTTCCACCGCCAATTGAATACAGTGAAAGCCCTTTAGGAGTAGGTAAAACGGCTACGGTTTCAGGAACATCTTCTGCTGCAGCATTACCGGAAGGCGCCGAGTTGGGCCCGCATCAGTTGGTGGTGTTTAACGATTACGAAAAAGGTTTGGCTCATGCCATAGCCGTGCACAAACCAATATTGCTCGATTTTACGGGCTATGCCTGCGTGAATTGCCGTAAAATGGAAAACAATGTTTGGTCGGATCCACGGATTTTAAACATATTAAAAAATGAGGTGGTCTTGATTTCCCTCTATGTGGATGACAAGCGAATGTTGCCACTTTCCGATCAAATAAAATCGGCTGAAACAGGTGAATTGTTAGAAACCATTGGCGACAAATGGACCGATTTTATGATTGTCAAATACAAAACCAATACGCAACCGCTTTATGTATTAACTGATTTAGCCGGCACCAATTTAAATCCAAAAACACCCACTTGCAGCTACGATCCCGATGTAGCCAAATACGAAAGCTGGTTAAAGGAAGGCATTTCGAACTTCAAATAAAATTGTAAAATCCAATCTTCTCGGTTGGATTTTTTTTTGGCCAAGGGTTTGGGCGAAACATTTTTTATTATTTTAGTGGCTTAAATTTATACGCCATGTTAGTTAAAGTATTTGGAAGCGCCGTTTTTGGGGTCGAAGCCACGACCATTACCGTAGAAGTAAATTGTGACAAAGGCATAGGGTACCACCTGGTTGGTTTGCCCGATAATGCCATCAAAGAGAGCAGTTACCGCATCGCCGCTGCGCTCAAAAACAACGGGTATTCCTTACCCGGAAAAAAACTCACCATCAATATGGCACCCGCCGATTTGCGCAAAGAAGGTTCAGCCTATGACCTCACCTTGGCCTTAGGCATACTTGTGTCGTCTGGTCAGCTGCAAACCGAGTTGTTGGGCGAGTACATCTTTATGGGAGAACTTTCCTTAGACGGCAGTTTACAACCCATTAAAGGGGCCTTGCCCATAGCCATCAAAGGCAAAGAGGAAGGCTTCAAGGGCTTCTTTTTGCCCAAACAAAATGCCAACGAGGCTGCCATTGTTGAAGATTTTGCCGTTTATGGCATTGACAACATCCAAGAGGCTATCGATTTTTTGTTGGGAGACAGCACGTTGGAACCTTACCAAAGTTCGGTCTACGAGGAAGCAGCTGCTTTGCTCGATTTTCCTGAATTTGATTTCAGCGACGTCAAAGGCCAGCACACCATCAAACGCTGCATGGAAATTGCGGCGGCCGGTGGACACAACATCATACTCATTGGTCCGCCGGGATCTGGAAAAACCATGTTGGCCAAACGATTGCCCAGCATCTTGCCGCCCATGACTTTGCCCGAAGCGCTCGAAACCACCAAAATCCACTCGGTGGCCGGCAAACTCAAAGAAGTGGGTTTGTTGTACCAACGGCCGTTTCGGTCGCCACATCACACCGTTTCAAATGTCGCGCTTGTCGGCGGGGGTAGTTATCCGCAGCCCGGTGAAATATCATTGGCGCACAATGGTGTTTTATTTTTAGATGAATTGCCTGAGTTTAAACGGGATGTATTGGAAGTCATGCGACAACCCTTGGAAGATCGAGAAGTGACCATTTCTCGGGCCAAATTTACCGTTACTTATCCGTCTTCGTTTATGTTGGTGGCCAGCATGAACCCGAGTCCTGGAGGCTATTTTAATGATCCTTCGGCGCCGGTAACGAGCAGTCCGCAAGAAATGCAACGCTACTTGAACCGCATTTCGGGCCCATTATTGGATCGGATTGACATTCACATTGAGGTGCGTCCGGTGCCCTTTGAAAAATTGTCCGACACCCAAAAAGCCGAAGCTAGCAGTTTAATCCGACAGCGAGTTATTCAGGCACGAGCCATACAAACCCGGCGGTTTATGGATAATCCCAAAGTAAATTACAACGCCCAAATGTCGCCTGCCTTGCTGCGTCAATATGCTGTGTTGGATGACAGTTCCTTGGCCTTGCTCAAAACGGCTATGGAGCAATTAAACTTATCGGCTCGGGCTTATGATCGAATTTTAAAAGTAGCCCGCACCATTGCCGATTTGGAATCTGCTGAAAATATCGGTGCACATCACATTGCCGAAGCCATTCAATACCGCAGTTTGGACCGCGAAGGGTGGTTGGATTTTACTCTCTCCAGCCAAATCGCTCGATTTTACCACGTCGCTTCCAACGGCAGAGTTTTCATTGTCTGCCTTTGAAAAAGAGAGTGCAGCAGTAATGAAGGTGCTAAAGAAAAAATCGGCACAAGATTTGGCTGATTTAATGGATCTTTCGATCAAATTGGCTGAGCTGAACAAAGAGAGAAATATGGGTTGGGAACAACCTTTCACTCCAGAGAATGCACGCCCGGCCCTTTATGCATTTGCCGGTGATGTATACACCGGTTTGGATGCCTATACCTTGCCCGAAACTTCGTTTGACTTGGCGCAAAACCAAGTGCGAATTTTATCCGGCTTATACGGAATATTGAAGCCCTTTGATTTAATACAAGAATACCGTTTAGAAATGGGAACTAGCTTGCCCATTGGGAAGTCTAAAAATTTATACGAGTTTTGGAAAACCAAACTCACCAAAGCCTTGCGTGCCGAATTGGAACCAGGCGAATTGTTGGTGAATTTGGCAAGCAAAGAATATTTTTCGGTGTTGGATGCGAAAGCATTTAAACAAGAATTGATTACCGCCGATTTTTATGATTTTCACCAAGGTCAATACAAAATGATTAGTTTTTTTGCCAAAAAAGCCCGCGGCATGATGGCCCGGTATTTAATTGATTCAAAGGCTAATACCCTAGAAGACATGAAGGGATTTTCGGCAGGAGGGTATCAGTTTGACGCCAACCAATCTTCGGAGAAACGATTGGTATTTACGCGATAGAGTACAAGTATTTTTACAAAATTTAGACACATGATAAACACAAAAAATATGATTAGAAAAAGTTGGCTAGTACTGGGCTTGTTGAGTTCGGTGAGTTTATTTGCTCAAGATGAGTTGATAAAAAAAGTAATCAATAATGCCTCGTTAAATTCAAAATTTGAATTCAAAGAACTTACAAGTCTTCTCCAATTCGTTTTTGGAAACCGAAATGATCCGCAACGGCCAACAACCGGTAGATTTGGCCGAGATTTTTACGGCGCGTCAAGTGTATTTGGGTAAAGCAAGAAACTTTATCTTGTTTAACGGCAACTTGGGCTTGGGAGATGGAGGAGAAACCCATGATGTATTGAATATCTTCCGTAAAAATGGGGCTATGCCGCAACAAGCCTATACGTTGGAAGATTATGGAAAAGGCGTGATCAAATCGAGTGAATTCCAAGAGGGATTCAAAGCCATTTTGGATGCCTATGTGAAAAATCCGAGTAAAAACCCTTCCTGGGTGCAAGACGTCAATGCCTATATGGATGAGAAGTTGGGTAAATTACCGGAAACCTTTGAATACCAAGGTAAATCGTACACCGCCAAAACCTTTGCCAAAGAAGTAG
>JAPLEX010000050.1:20427-57822 GCA_026390995.1 Flavobacterium sp. | reverse complement strand
GGTTAGGTAGAAGACCAAGAACAAGACCAGTAGCAATGAACCCTGTCGATCACCCAATGGGTGGTGGTGAAGGTCGCTCTTCAGGTGGACATCCACGATCTAGAAACGGAATACCTGCTAAAGGTTATAGAACACGTTCTAAGAAAAACCCGAGTAACAAGTATATTGTAGAACGTAGAAAGAAATAATAAGATATGGCACGTTCATTAAAAAAAGGACCTTTCGTTCATTATAAGTTAGACAAGAAAGTTCAAGAAAACATCGAAAAAGGAAACAAAGGAGTAGTAAAGACTTGGTCTAGAGCTTCTATGATTACCCCAGACTTTGTTGGACAAACTATCGCAGTTCATAACGGTCGTCAATTTGTACCAGTTTACGTAACAGAAAACATGGTAGGACACAAATTAGGAGAGTTTTCACCAACTAGATCTTTTAGAGGTCATGCTGGAGCAAAAAATAAAGGTAAAAAATAAGAAGCAATGGGAGTTCGTAAAAGAGAAACAGCAGACGCAAGAAAAGAGGCTAACAAGTCTATAGCTTTTGCAAAATTAAATAACTGCCCTACTTCACCTAGAAAAATGCGCTTAGTAGCAGACTTGGTAAGAGGTCAGAAAGTGGAAAGAGCTTTAAATATTTTAAGATTTAGCTCAAAAGAAGCTTCAAGAAAATTAGAGAAATTAGTATTATCTGCAATCAACAATTGGGAGCAGAAAAATGCTGAAGGCAATGTTTCAGAAGCAGGATTATTTATAAAAACAATCACTGTAGATGGTGGAATGATGTTGAAAAGACTTCGTCCAGCTCCACAAGGAAGAGCACACAGAATTAGAAAACGTTCTAACCACGTTACAATCGTGTTAGGATCAACCGATAACACACAAGCAAATTAATTAAGATGGGACAAAAGACAAATCCAATAGGAAACAGACTTGGGATCATCAGAGGATGGGATTCAAACTGGTATGGTGGAAATGACTACGGGGATAAAATCGCCGAAGACTATAAAATCAGAAAGTACATTCATGCTCGTTTATCAAAAGCTAGTGTATCAAAAGTAATCATCGAGAGAACTTTAAAACTTGTAACCGTTACTATCACTACTGCTCGTCCGGGTATCATTATCGGGAAAGGCGGTCAAGAGGTAGACAAGTTGAAAGAAGAACTTAAGAAAGTTACTGACAAAGAGGTTCAAATCAACATCTTTGAAATTAAAAGACCTGAATTAGATGCTTTCTTAGTTGCAACAAGCATCGCACGTCAAATCGAAAGCCGTATTTCTTACAGAAGAGCGATTAAAATGGCTATTGCTGCCTCTATGCGTATGAACGCTGAAGGGATCAAAGTCTTAATTTCTGGTCGTTTGAATGGTGCTGAAATGGCGCGTTCTGAAGGGTTCAAAGAAGGTAGAATTCCTCTATCAACTTTTAGAGCTGACATCGATTACGCATTGGCTGAAGCCCACACTACTTATGGTAGAATGGGAATCAAAGTGTGGATCATGAAAGGTGAAGTTTACGGAAAGAGAGATCTTTCTCCATTAGTAGGCATGGACAAAAAACAAGCTGCTGGCGGAAAAGGTGGAGATGCACCACGTGGTAAATCAAACTTCAACAAAGGTGGTAAACCGGATGCTCGTAAAAGAAAGTAAATTTTTAAATTAAAGAAAAATGTTACAGCCTAAAAGAACAAAATACCGTAAGGTAAAAAAAGGTAGAATGAAAGGAAATGCACAAAGAGGGCATGAACTTTCTAATGGAATGTTTGGAATTAAATCTGTACATGAAGATGGTATGTTCCTAACTTCTCGTCAAATTGAGGCAGCTCGTATTGCAGCTACTCGTTACATGAAAAGAGAAGGTCAATTATGGATTAAAATTTTCCCAGACAAACCAATCACCAAGAAACCACTTGAAGTACGTATGGGTAAAGGTAAAGGTGCAGTAGAATATTGGGCTGCAGTTGTAAAACCAGGAAGAATTATGTTTGAAGTTGGAGGAGTTCCTTTGTCAATTGCAAAAGAGGCCTTGCGTCTTGCAGCACAAAAGCTTCCAGTGAAAACTAAATTCATCGTTGCTAGAGATTTCGAAGCATAATTTAAATTATTATGAAATGTCGCTTTTATGCTTCATTACATCTGACCTTTAAAAAAAATAGTAAAAACAGATGAAACAATCAGAAATAAAAAATCTTTCTGCAGCTGAGTTGCAAGAGAAACTTAGTCAAACTAAGAAAACCTATGCCGACCTAAAAATGGCTCATGCTATTTCTCCAATTGCTAATCCGCTACAAATTAGAGCGGTTAGAAAAACAGTTGCGCGTTTGGCTACCGAGTTAACCAATAGAGAGCAACAATAATTGTATTCTACGGAAAGATGGAAAAAAGAAATTTAAGAAAAGAAAGAATTGGGGTTGTTACTTCAAACAAAATGGAGAAATCTATTGTTGTTGCCGAAGTTAGAAAAGTAAAACACCCCTTGTATGGTAAGTTCGTGTTAAAAACAAAGAAATACGTTGCACACGACGAGAAAAACGACTGTAACATTGGCGATACTGTAAAGATTAGCGAAACGCGTCCGTTAAGTAAAACCAAATGTTGGAGATTAGTTGAAATCATTGAAAGAGCTAAATAATTATGGTACAACAAGAATCAAGACTAAAAGTAGCAGATAACACAGGAGCTAAAGAAGTTTTAACTATCCGTGTTTTAGGAGGTACCAAGAGAAGGTATGCCTCTGTTGGCGACAAGATTGTAGTATCTATTAAAGATGCCACTCCAAACGGAAACGTTAAAAAAGGAGCAGTATCAACTGCAGTGGTTGTACGAACCAAAAAAGAAGTGAGAAGAGCTGATGGATCTTATATCCGTTTTGACGACAACGCATGTGTGTTGTTAAACGCGAGAGAACTTCGTGAAAAACAATTCATGAAAATTGTATCATTAGCACCAGAAGTGCTTTAATTATTTATACGGATGATAAAGCTAAAGATAAAATCAGGAGATACGGTAAAAGTAATTGCTGGAGATCACAAAGGATCTGAAGGTAAAGTTTTACGTGTGTATCGTGAAAAAAATAAAGCGGTAGTTGAAGGGGTAAATATGGTTTCTAAACACACAAAACCTAGTGCCAAAAACCCTCAAGGAGGTATCGTTAAGAAAGAAGCTCCTTTGCATATTTCGAACATTGCGTTAATTGATCCAAAATCAAAACAACCTACGCGTGTTGGAATTAAAGTAGAAGGAGATAAGAAAGTAAGATTTTCAAAAAAATCTAATCAAGTACTATAGTAATGGCTTATATACCTAGACTAAAAGAGGAATACAAGAACAGAGTGATCTCTGCTCTTAAAGAAGAATTCGGTTACAAAAACGTAATGCAAGTTCCAAAATTGGAAAAAATCGTTGTAAGCCGTGGAGTTGGTGCAGCAGTTTCTGACAAGAAACTAATTGATTATGCTGTAGACGAAATGACAAAAATTACCGGTCAAAGAGCGATAGCTACTATATCTAAAAAAGACGTTGCTTCTTTCAAATTGAGAAAAGGAATGCCTATTGGAGCTAAAGTTACCTTGCGTGGAGAAAGAATGTATGAATTTTTAGATCGTTTGATCACTTCTGCATTGCCACGTGTGCGTGATTTTGGTGGAATTAAAGCCACAGGTTTTGACGGTAGAGGAAACTATAACTTAGGGGTTTTAGAGCAAATCATTTTCCCAGAAATTGATATTGACAAAGTAAATAAAATCTCGGGTATGGATATCACATTCGTAACCAATGCAAAAACAGACAAGGAAGCTAAATCATTATTAGCTGAATTAGGTTTACCTTTTAAAAAGAATTAAGATATGGCTAAAGAATCAATGAAAGCCCGTGAGGTGAAAAGAGAGAAAACGGTAGCGAAGTATGCTGAGAAAAGAAAAGCTTTATTAGAAGCTGGCGATTACGAAGGCTTACAAAAATTACCGAAAAACGCTTCACCTGTTCGTTTGCACAATCGTTGTAAATTAACAGGAAGACCAAGAGGGTATATGCGTCAATTTGGTATTTCACGTGTTACATTCCGTGAAATGGCAAACAATGGATTGATCCCAGGCGTAAAGAAAGCCAGCTGGTAAACACAAACATGTATTAATTGGTTTAAGGTTCGATTTGAAACACAATTGAAAACCAAGACCGCAAAACAATAACTATGTATACAGATCCTATTGCGGATTATTTGACTAGAGTTCGAAACGCTGTTGCTGCAAAGCATAAAGTAGTTGAGATTCCAGCTTCTAATCTAAAAAAAGAAATCACAAAGATCTTATTTGATCAAGGGTATATCTTAAGCTACAAATTTGAAGACACTACAGTTCAAGGGTCTATCAAAATTGCTTTGAAGTATGATAAAGATACGAAAGAGCCTGTTATTAAAGATATCCAAAGAATTAGTAAACCAGGTTTACGTAAGTACGCTGGTGCTTCAAACATTCCAAGAATCTTGAACGGATTAGGAATTGCAATTGTTTCTACTTCAAAAGGTTTGATGACCGGAAAACAAGCAAAACAATTAAATGTAGGTGGCGAAGTAATTTGTTACGTATACTAATTTTTAAATTCTAAGAGATGTCAAGAATAGGTAAAAATCCCGTTGTAATTCCTGCTGGAGTAACTGTTGAAGTTGCAGATGCTGTGATTACGGTAAAAGGAAAATTAGGTCAACTTACACAAGAATATTCCGATGTAACTGTAAAAGTTGAAGATGGTCAAGTACTAGTAGAAAGATCATCTGATCATAAAGATCATAGAGCAAAACACGGATTATACAGATCTTTAATCAACAATATGATTATTGGTGTATCTGAAGGTTTTACGAAAGAATTAGAATTGGTTGGAGTAGGTTACAGAGCTTCAAACCAAGGTCAAAAATTAGATTTAGCTTTAGGTTTTTCTCACAATATTATTTTAGAAATTGCTCCAGAAGTAAAATTGGAAACGATTTCAGAAAAAGGAAAAAACCCGGTTGTGAAATTAACTTCATTTGACAAACAATTAGTGGGTCAAGTTGCAGCTAAAATTCGCGGTTTCCGTAAACCAGAGCCTTACAAAGGTAAAGGAGTTAAATTCGTAGGTGAAGTATTAAGAAGAAAAGCAGGTAAATCAGCTTAAAAAATAAGAGTATGTCATTAACAAAATCTGAAAGAAGACAGAGAATTAAATTCAGAATTAGAAAGATTGTTAGCGGTACTGCTGCAAAACCAAGACTTTCAGTATTCAGAAGTAATAAAGAAATCTACGCACAACTCATTGACGATGTGAACGGAGTAACTTTATTAGCTGCATCTTCAAGAGAAAAAGAAATAGGAAAAGGTACAAACGTAGAAGTGGCTAACGCAGTTGGAAAACTCGTTGCAGAAAAAGCGTTAAAAGCCGGTATAGATAATGTAACTTTTGATAGAGGAGGTTATTTATATCACGGTCGTATTAAATCATTAGCAGACGGTGCAAGAACCGCTGGTCTTAAATTCTAATATATTATGTCTAAATACAAAAGCGTAGAATTAGTAAAACCGAGTGGTCTTGAATTAAAAGATCGTTTGGTGAGTGTAAATCGTGTTACTAAAGTTACAAAAGGGGGTAGAGCTTTCGGTTTTTCTGCTATTGTAGTGGTAGGAGACGAGAACGGCGTGGTAGGACACGGTTTAGGTAAGTCTAAAGACGTTTCTGAAGCGATTGCCAAAGCGGTAGAAGATGCTAAGAAAAATCTAGTGCGTATCCCGTTGAACGGCCAGTCTGTTCCTCACGAACAAAAAGGTAAATTTGGTGGTGCACGTGTATTCTTAATTCCGGCCTCTCATGGTACTGGAGTTATTGCTGGTGGTGCGGTTCGTTCCGTATTAGAATCAGTAGGTATTCACGATGTATTGTCTAAATCACAAGGTTCTTCTAATCCACACAACGTGGTTAAAGCAACGTTTGATGCTTTATTGCAAATGAGAAGTGCGTACACTGTTGCAAAACAAAGAGGAATTTCTTTAGAAAAAGTTTTTAAAGGTTAATACAAGGAATTATGACTAAATTAAGAGTAAAACAAGTTAGAAGCAAAATCAACTGTCCACTTACACAAAAAAGAGGATTAGAAGCTTTGGGTCTACGTAAAATGGGTCAAGTTGTAGAGCACGAATCAAATCCTGCTATCCTTGGTATGATAAATAAAGTTAAACACTTAGTTTCCGTAGAGGAAGTTAACTAACAATAACAGGTATGAATTTAAGTAACTTACAACCTGCTGAAGGTTCTACACACAATCAAAACAAACGATTGGGTAGAGGAGAAGGTTCTGGAAAAGGTGGCACTGCTGCAAGAGGTCACAAAGGAGCTAAGTCTCGTTCTGGTTATTCTAAAAAGATTGGTTTTGAAGGAGGTCAAATGCCTTTGCAACGTCGTGTGCCTAAGTTTGGTTTCACCAACATCAATCGTAAAGAATACGAAGGAGTGAACTTAGATACGCTTCAATTACTAGTTGACAACGGAATTGTTACCGATACTGTAGATATGTCAGTATATGTAATGAACCGTTTGGCTACCAAAAATGAAATCGTAAAGATTTTAGGTAGAGGTGAATTGAAAGCAAAATTAAAAGTATCTGCTCACAAGTTTACGGCTACTGCCAAAGCGGCTATCGAAGCGGCTGGTGGCGAAGCGGTAACCCTATAATTTTATAGCACGATGAAGAACTTTTTTGAATCATTAGCAAACGTTTGGAAGATAGAGGAACTAAAAAATAGAATTCTAATCACTTTAGGATTGCTATTGGTGTATCGTTTTGGTGCCCACGTTACCCTTCCAGGTATTGATGCTACGCAATTAAATAGCTTAGGAAATCAAACTAAAGATGGTATTGGTTCAATTTTGGATATGTTCACCGGTGGTGCATTTTCTAAAGCGTCAGTTTTTGCTTTGGGAATCATGCCTTATATTTCTGCATCTATTGTAGTTCAATTAATGGGAATTGCGATTCCTTATTTACAAAAACTTCAAAAAGACGGCGAAAGTGGACGTAAAAAAATAAACCAAATCACCAGATGGTTAACCATCGTGATTACTTTAGTACAAGGTCCTGGATACATCTACAATTTGTACAGAACGATTCCCGGAAGTGCATTTCTTTTAGGATTTGATTCATTTGCATTCTTATTTTCATCTGTTTTAATCTTAACTACTGGTACAATTTTTGCCATGTGGTTGGGAGAAAAAATTACAGATAAAGGAATTGGAAATGGTATTTCTTTGTTAATTATGGTGGGTATCTTGGCTCGTTTACCACAGTCATTCATTCAAGAATTTACAACTCGTGTCACCAATAACAATGGTGGTCCGATGTTGTTAGTTATCGAAATCATCATTTGGTTATTGGTAATTATCTCTTGTATTTTATTGGTAATGGCCGTTCGTAAGATCCCTGTTCAATATGCCCGTAGAACGACTACTGGTGATTTTGAACAAGACATGATGGGTGGCAATAGACAATGGATTCCGCTTAAGCTTAATGCTTCGGGAGTAATGCCAATCATTTTTGCACAAGCTATTATGTTTATTCCTGCTGCTTTAGCTGGCTTGTCTCAATCAGAGACCTCGCAAAGTATAGCGGGTGCATTTAGCGATATTTTTGGATTTTGGTATAGCTTAGTTTTCGCTTTATTGATCGTAATTTTTACCTTCTTCTATACCGCGATCACCGTGCCTACCAACAAAATGGCTGACGATTTAAAAAGAAGCGGTGGCTTTATTCCCGGAATTCGTCCAGGAGTTGAAACCTCTGATTTCTTAGATAGAATAATGTCTTTAATAACTTTCCCTGGCTCGTTATTTTTAGCTTTAATTGCTGTGTTCCCAGCTATTGTAGTTAATGTGTTTGATGTGCAACAATCATGGGCAATGTTTTTTGGAGGTACTTCTTTAATAATTATGGTTGGTGTTGCGATTGATACAATCCAACAAATCAATTCCTACTTATTGAATAAGCATTATGATAGTTTGATGAAAAGTGGTAAAAATAGAAAAGCGGTAGCTTAATTTTTATGGCAAAACAATCAGCAATAGAACAAGACGGATCCATCATTGAAGCATTATCCAATGCGATGTTCCGTGTAGAATTAGAAAACGGACATATTGTAATTGCTCATATCTCTGGCAAAATGCGCATGCATTACATCAAGTTATTACCTGGTGATAAAGTGAAGCTAGAAATGAGTCCTTATGATTTGTCAAAAGCAAGAATTACTTATAGATATTAATATAGCTTTAAGTAGTCAGCTACCAGCTAGTATCCTTTGGTTATTTGCTGTGCGCTAAAAGCTAAAAGCTAAAAGCTAAACTAAAATGAAAGTAAGAGCATCAGTTAAAAAAAGAAGTGCCGAGTGCATTATTGTACGCAGAAAAGGCAGATTATACGTAATCAACAAAAAGAATCCTAGATTTAAACAACGACAAGGATAATTATGGCAAGAATAGCAGGGGTAGACATACCTAAAAACAAAAGAGGAGTTATCGCTTTAACCTACATCTTCGGAGTAGGAAGAAGTAGAGCTATTGAGATTTTAGAAAAAGCTCAAGTTAGCCAAGATATCAAAGTTCAAGATTGGAATGACGACCAGATCGGAGCAATTCGTGATGCTGTTTCATTCTACAAAATTGAAGGTGAATTACGCTCAGAAGTATCGTTAAACATCAAACGTTTAATGGATATTGGATGTTACAGAGGAATTCGACACAGATCTGGTTTACCATTGCGTGGACAAAGAACGAAGAACAACTCTAGAACAAGAAAAGGGAAAAGAAAAACTGTTGCGAACAAGAAAAAAGCAACTAAATAATAAGTAATATGGCTAAAGCAACAACAAAAAAACGTAAAGTTATCGTTGAATCAACGGGTGAAGCTCATATTAGTGCCACTTTTAACAACATCATCATTTCTTTGACAAACAAAAAAGGTGAAGTTATCGCTTGGTCTTCTGCTGGTAAAATGGGTTTTAGAGGTTCCAAAAAGAACACTCCGTATGCCGCACAAATGGCCGCCGAAGATTGTAGTAAAGTAGCGTTAGAAGCTGGACTTAAAAAAGTAAAAGTATATGTAAAAGGACCAGGAAACGGACGTGAGTCTGCGATTCGTTCTTTACATAATGGTGGAATTGAAGTTACCGAAATTATTGACGTAACCCCAATGCCTCACAATGGATGTAGACCTCCAAAAAGAAGAAGAGTCTAAATTTAATTTATAGTATAACTAGGTAGAACAACGATTATCGGAGGATTTGACCTGAATTCATAATCACTACCTTAAACAATTTAAAATGGCAAGATATACTGGTCCAAAAACCAAGATCGCCCGTAAGTTTGGCGAAGCAATTTTCGGAGATGATAAATCCTTCGAAAAAAGAAATTACCCACCAGGCCAACATGGTATGGCTAAAAAAAGAGGTAAAAAATCGGAATATGCAATCCAGTTAATGGAAAAGCAAAAAGCAAAATACTCGTATGGTATCTTGGAAAAACAATTCCGTAATTTATTTGAAAAAGCGTCTGCAACAAAAGGAGTTACTGGTGAAGTTCTTTTGCAATTGTGTGAAGCACGTTTAGACAATGTAGTTTTTAGAATGGGAATTGCCCCATCAAGAAGAGGTGCACGTCAAATTGTTTCTCACCGTCACATTACTGTAAATGGAGAAGTAGTAAACATACCTTCTTACCATTTAAAACCGGGTGATAAAGTTGCTGTTCGTGAAAAATCAAAATCATTAGAAGCTATCGATCGTTCATTGGCTAATTCATCTCATGTATTTGAGTGGATTACTTGGAATAACGATACTAAAGAAGGTGTATTTGTATCGGTACCTGCAAGATTGCAAATACCAGAAAATATCAAGGAACAACTTATCGTCGAATTGTACAACAAATAATAATTGACTTAGTCGAAATTATGGCAATATTTAATTTTCAGAAACCCGATAAAGTTATCATGATCGATTCAACCGATTTTGAAGGTAAATTTGAATTTAGACCTTTAGAAGTTATCATGATCGATTCAACCGATTTTGAAGGTAAATTTGAATTTAGACCTTTAGAACCAGGATACGGATTGACTGTTGGTAATGCCCTTAGAAGAGTGATGTTATCTGCCCTAGAGGGATATGCAATCACATCTGTTAGAATTGAAGGTGTAGACCATGAGTTTTCTACTATTCCCGGAGTAGTTGAGGATGTTACCGAAATCATTTTGAATTTGAAACAAGTGCGTTTCAAAAGACAAATCGAAGACGTGGACAACGAATCAGTAACTATTTCTGTAGCAAATAAAGAACAACTCACCGCGGGTGATTTTCAAAAATTCATTTCTGGATTCCAAGTGCTTAACCCCGAGTTAGTCATTTGTAATTTGGACAGCAAAGTAAAATTAAACTTTGAGTTGACTATCGAAAAAGGACGTGGATACGTTCCAGCCGAAGAAAACAAAAAGCAAAACGCTGCGTTGGGTACCATATTTACAGATTCTATTTTTACTCCGGTAAAAAATGTAAAATATGCCATTGAAAACTTTCGTGTAGAGCAAAAAACAGATTACGAGAAACTTGTTTTTGAAATTAAAACAGATGGATCAATCAATCCTAAAGATGCTTTAACCGAAGCGGCCAAAGTGTTAATTCACCACTTTATGTTATTCTCTGACGAGCGTATTACGCTTGAAGCAGATGAAATCGCTCAAACTGAATCATATGATGAGGAATCCTTGCACATGAGACAGTTGCTGAAAACAAAATTAGTCGATATGGATTTATCTGTACGCGCCTTAAATTGTTTGAAAGCTGCTGAAGTGGATACATTGGGTGACTTGGTTTCATTCAACAAAAACGACTTGATGAAGTTCCGTAATTTTGGTAAAAAATCATTGACAGAATTAGACGAATTAGTCGCTGTTAAAAATTTGACCTTCGGAATGGACTTAGCCAAATACAAATTAGATAAAGAATAAATTACTTCATATTTTGCTCTCCAAAGCGGATTGTAGCAAGATGAAGTTTTAAAAAACACGTCATGAGACACGGAAAAAAATTCAATCACTTAAGCAGACAAACGGGACATAGAAAATCTATGTTGGCTAATATGGCTTGTTCATTAATTGAGCACAAACGTATTAACACGACTGTTGCTAAAGCAAAAGCGTTAAAACAATTTGTTGAGCCGCTTATTACAAAATCAAAAGAAGATACTACACACAACCGTCGTATTGTTTTTGCTTACTTGCGTAGCAAATATGCCGTAACTGATTTGTTCAGAGACGTCGCTGCCAAAGTGGGTGACCGACCAGGTGGTTATACCCGTATTATTAAAGTTGGAAATCGTTTAGGAGATAATGCCGATATGGCCATGATCGAATTGGTAGATTTCAACGAAATTTACAACGGTGGTAAAAAAGAAGTGAAAAAAGCAAAAAGCCGTCGTGGTGGAAAAGCCAAGAAATCAGAAGCGGAGACTGTGGTTGAAGCTCCAGAAGCAGAAGCTCCAATCGCGCCAGTTGATGAAACTGAAACTTCTGAAACTGCTGAATAATGATTTTCATTACCCACATAGAAAAAGGATAAGCTATTTAGTTTATCCTTTTTTTTATTTTTTCTTTTGAAAAATTACTCATAAATCGGTACATCGATTCTTTACTTTACAAATTGAAGTTTTACATTTGCACAACTAACTACGCTACACTACATGAATTACAACACTCGAACCAAAGCCTTATTACTCTTACAAGACGGAACTATTTTTCACGGAAAATCTATTGGAATTGCTGGAAAAAGTTTTGGAGAAGTATGTTTTAATACTGGAATGACAGGATACCAGGAGATTTTTACCGATCCTTCCTATTTTGGTCAAATTATGGTTGCTACCCATCCTCACATCGGAAACTATGGGGTTCACCCAGACGAAGTCGAATCTAATTCTATAAAAATTGCAGGTTTGGTTTGCAAGAATTTTAGTTTTCCCTACTCCCGAGCGGGTGCCGATAAAAGTTTGGAAACCTACTTTATAGAGCAAAACCTAATTGGGATTTCTGACGTGGATACGCGTGCATTAGTGAGTTACATCAGAGACCACGGTGCACAAAATGCTGTGATATGCACCGACGATACACCTATTGAGGAATTGAAACGACTGTTGGCTGCGGTGCCTAATATGGAGGGCTTGGAATTGGCGTCCAAAGTGTCAACCAAAGAAGCATATTGTTATGGAAATCCTTTGGCTACTTACCGAATTTCGGCAATAGATTTGGGAATCAAAACGAATATTCTGCGCAACTTGGCAAGCAGAGATTGCTACATTAAAGTATATCCCTATGATGCCACATTTGCCGACTTGCAAAGTTTTGATCCACAGGGCTATTTCTTGTCCAACGGACCTGGCGATCCAGATCCTTTAACGCAAGTACAAGCGGTAACCCGTGAAATTTTGCAGACCAAAAAACCTGTTTTTGGAATTTGTCTAGGGCATCAAATATTGGCATTGGCCAACGGCATTTCTACCTACAAAATGTTTAATGGCCACCGCGGAATAAATCACCCCATTATGAATTTGCTCACAGGTAAAGGAGAGATTACTTCCCAAAATCATGGATTTGCGGTGAATAGAGAAGAACTCGAAAACCATCCCGATTTTGAAATCACCCACGAACACCTCAACGACCATACCGTAGCCGGAATGCGCATGAAAAATCAAGACTGTTTTTCGGTGCAATATCACCCGGAGGCAAGTCCTGGGCCACACGATTCAAGCTATTTGTTTGATGAATTTGTACAATCCTTGCAACGGAACTAAACTAAAACGTTATCGTTAATAACAAAATCGTTTCAGATTTCATTCCAAACAAAGATGGAATATCTTTGTTAAAGAGTAAATTAAAATTAAAATCAATATGAGTATAATTATTAAAATTTTCGCAAGACAAATATTTGATTCCAGAGGTAATCCTACCGTAGAAGTTGATGTAATTACAGAAAACGGTGTATTAGGAAGAGCAGCCGTTCCATCAGGTGCTTCAACCGGTGAACACGAAGCCGTTGAGTTGCGTGATGGAGGAAAAATGTATATGGGCAAAGGCGTATTAAAAGCCGTTGAAAACGTAAATAGCGTGATCGCAGCCGACTTAGTAGGCACTTCTGTTTTCGAGCAAAACCTCATCGATCAACGCATGATCGACTTAGACGGAACCCACAATAAATCAAACTTAGGGGCCAATGCTATTTTGGGCGTTTCCTTGGCAGTAGCCAAAGCAGCTGCTAATGAATTGGGCCTGCCGTTGTATCGTTATGTAGGAGGAGTTTCTGGAAATACCTTGCCGGTTCCGATGATGAATATCATTAACGGTGGATCACACTCGGATGCCCCTATTGCTTTTCAAGAATTTATGATTATGCCCGTAAAAGCAAAATCATTTTCGCATGCTATGCAAATGGGTACCGAAATTTTTCACCACTTGAAAAAAGGATTACACGACCGTAATTTATCTACTGCAGTTGGGGATGAGGGAGGATTTGCACCCAACTTGGCTGGCGGTACCGAAGACGCGATTGAATCGATCAAAAAAGCGGTAGAAAGTGCCGGATATTCATTTGGTGATGAAGTAATGATTGCCTTAGACTGCGCCGCTTCTGAGTTTTATGTAGACGGAAATTACGACTATTCTAAATTTGAAGGTCCAAATGGAAAAATTAGATCGTCCAAAGAACAAGCCGAATATTTGGCCGAATTGGCTGCCAAATACCCCATCATTTCAATTGAAGACGGCATGTACGAAGACGACTGGGACGGTTGGAAATACCTCACCGAATTAATTGGTGACAAAACGCAGTTGGTAGGCGATGATTTATTTGTAACCAATGTAGAACGCTTGTCTACCGGAATTCAAAAAGGAATTGCCAATTCAATCTTGGTAAAAGTAAACCAAATCGGAACCTTGACCGAGACCATTGCCGCAGTAAATATGGCGCACAATGCGGGTTATACTTCAGTTATGTCACACCGTTCGGGAGAAACCGAAGACAACACCATCGCCGATTTGGCTGTGGCTTTAAACTGTGGTCAAATTAAAACCGGATCGGCTTCGCGTTCAGACCGTATGGCCAAGTACAACCAATTGTTGCGCATCGAAGAAGAGTTGGGCAGCACGGCTTATTTCCCTGGATTGAAAGCGTTTAAACAAAAATAAAATTCAACCGAATTTAGTTCCAAAACCCAGCACTAGTTGTTGGGTTTTTTGTTTCTTATCATTTTGTTAAATTTTAGAATATGTTTTTTAAATTAACACATTCAGTGATAATAATCTTTTTTATATGGGATCAATTTGCCTAAATTTGTTCAGTTTTAAATTTACTGCACTTAATACGCTTAAACAATCATGTCAAAAACAGCCATCTTAGAATTCGACGGGCAAAAATATGAGTTCCCAGTTCTTGTGGGGAGCGAAAATGAACCAGCAATCGATATTGATAAATTGCGTGCCCTAACCGGCGCAATTACCTTAGACCCCGGATATAAAAATTCAGGATCTTGCAAAAGTGAAATTACTTTTTTGGATGGGGAAGAAGGAATTCTTCGCTACCGCGGATACGCCATCGAAGACTTGGCCGATAAAGCCAACTTTTTAGAAGTTTCCTATTTGGTTATTTTTGGCGAATTGCCTACCAAAACGCAATTGGCTCAATTTGAAACCGATATTCGCAAATATACCTTGGTGAACGAAGAGATGAAAAACATCTTGGACGGATTTCCAAGATCAGCCCACCCAATGGGCGTTCTTTCTTCCTTAACCTCTGCCTTAACCGCCTTTAATCCCAAAGTGGTTAATGTGGATAACGAAAAAGAAATGTACGAGGCGGTATGTAAAACCATGGGTAAATTCTTAGTTATTGCGACTTGGACCTACCGCAAAAGCATGGGCTTTCCCTTAAATTATTACGACAATACAACGGGGTATGTAGAGAACTTTTTGCGTTTGATGTTTGAACTGCCTACGGAGCCCTACAGCATCAATGCCAAAGTGGTGAATGCCTTAGATAAATTATTTATCCTGCATGCCGACCACGAGCAAAACTGTTCTACTTCTACCGTTCGCATCGTAGGTTCTTCGCATGCTGGTTTGTTTGCGTCAATATCTGCAGGTGTTTCTGCTTTATGGGGACCTTTGCACGGCGGAGCCAATCAGGCGGTGTTAGAAATGCTCGAAGCGATTCAAAAAGACGGAGGTGATGCCGATAAATATCTGGCCAAAGCCAAGGACAAAGACGATCCATTCCGTTTGATGGGCTTTGGACACCGCGTATACAAAAACTTTGACCCGCGTGCCAAAATCATCAAAAAAGCAGCCGATGAGGTATTGCTTACTTTAGGCGTTAATGATCCAATTCTGGAAATCGCCAAAAAATTAGAAGAATCTGCCTTGGTAGATGAGTACTTTGTTTCTAGAAAATTATACCCTAATGTTGATTTCTACTCGGGCATTATCTACCGTGCCTTAGGTATTCCAACCGATATGTTTACCGTACTTTTTGCTATTGGCCGTTTGCCTGGATGGATTGCCCAATGGAAAGAAATGCGCATCAACAAAGAACCGATTGGCCGTCCAAGACAAATCTATACCGGACATCCGTTGCGCGATTTTAAGACAATGGACAACCGATAATATCTATCATTAGTTATAAACAAAGCTTCTCACAAACGGGAAGCTTTTTTATATTTGTTTCCAAGCTAAATGAAATTTATGTTACGACTTCAGGTTACCAATGAAACGTCCAAATTAAAAGCTGTTGTACTCGGTTCGGCGGTAAATAATGGGCCAACACCTTCAGCTGATGAGGCATACGATCCCAAATCATTAGAACACATTTTGGCCGGAACCTATCCAGTAGAAGCTGATATGGTAGGCGAAATGGAGGCGTTTAATGCGGTGTTTCAAAAATACGACGTGCAGGTTTATCGCCCAGAATTAATTGAAAATTACAACCAAATTTTTGCTCGTGATATTGGTTTTGTAATAGATGATGTATTCATCAAAGCCAACATCTTGCCCGACAGAGAGCGCGAATTGGACGCCATTCAATATGTGATTGATCAGATGGATCCTAACAAAGTAGTTCGTCCGCCCGAGGAAGTACACATTGAGGGCGGCGACGTGATGTTGTGGAACGACTATATTTTTATTGGCACCTACAAAGGATCTGATTACAAAGATTACATTACGGCTCGAACCAATATGGCCGGTGTGAATTACATTAAAGCTCTTTTTCCGCATAAAATTGTCAAAGAATTCGATCTGGTAAAATCCAAATTAGAAGCGCGAGACAACGCCTTGCATTTGGATTGTTGCTTTCAACCCGTAGGGAAAAATAAAGGAATCATTTACAAAAGCGGTTTTCGCGAAGAAGCTGATTATGTGTTTTTGGTGAAATTATTTGGCAAAGACAATTTATTTCACCTCACCCGTGATGAAATGTACCACATGAATTCTAATGTATTTTCGATTGATACAAATGTGGTCGTTTCCGAGCAAAAGTTCACTCGCCTCAACACTTGGTTGCGCAACAACGGTTTTACCGTAGAAGAAATTCCCTATGCCGAAATCGCCAAACAAGAAGGCCTGTTGCGCTGCTCGACTTTGCCGTTGATTAGGGAATAGGTTGTCAGTTGTCGGTTATCGGTTGTCGGTTTCCGCTAAGAATATAAATTATACACGCCAAAAAAAGTAGATATGAGCAGTTATAGGGATTTAGACATTTATAAAATGGGATTAGAATTGTTTTATCAAACCCATACAGCGTCTTTGAAACTACCAAAACACGAAATATATGAGTTGGGTAGTCAGTTACGAAGAGCTTCTGATTCTGTTATCACAAATATTGTGGAAGGATATGGAAGAAAGCGATATAAGCCTGATTTTATTCGGTTCTTGGTGTTCTCTCATTCAAGTTGTCTAGAAACGATCAATCATATAGAGAAATTAGAATATCTATATCCAGTTGAAAAAGATATTTTTCATAACCTTGGTGAACAATATGAGATACTTGGAGCAAAAATTTATTCCTTTATCAAATACGTAGAACAAAACTGGAAGTCCTAATTTTGCAACCAACATAGAACACAAAACAGACAACCCACAACAGACAACTGAAAAATGAACCAAACCACCTCCTCAATCCTCATGATTCGTCCGGTTGCCTTTCGGATGAATGAGCAAACCGCAGTCAATAATTATTACCAAAAAGTATTGGACAATTTATTGCCAGCCACCGTCAATGCCAAAGCGCAGCAGGAATTTGATGCCTTTGTGACCAAATTACAAGCGGTTGGAGTTGATGTTACCGTTGTTGATGACACCCTTGATCCCGATACCCCCGATTCCATTTTTCCAAACAATTGGATTTCGTTTCACCAAAATGGCGACGTAGTCTTGTACCCCATGTTTGCCGAAAATCGCCGCAGTGAACGCCGCGAAGAGATTCTAGATATCCTAGAGGATAAAGGCTTTCACATCGAAAATATCGTGGATTATACCTCTGCCGAAACCGATGGTTTTTATCTTGAAGGAACGGGTAGTTTGCTCTTGGATCGCGCCAACGGCATTGCCTATTGTGCGCTGTCTCCGCGTGCCGACGAAGAATTATTCATTGAATTTTGCGAAGATTTTGATATGGCTCCGGTAATTTTCAATGCCTATCAAACCATAAATAATGAACGCAAGCTCATTTACCACACCAATGTAATGATGTGTTTGGGGACCACTTTTGCCGTGATTTGTGCCGATTGCATCGACGACAAACAAGAGCGAAAATTCGTTTTGGAACAATTGAAAAAATCGAGCAAAGAAGTAATCCTAATTTCGGAAAATCAGGTGAATAATTTTGCGGGAAATATGCTGGAATTGGTGGGAGCCAATCAGCAAAAATTGTTGGTCATGAGCGCAGCGGCACACCAAAGCCTCACTGCCGATCAACTTGCCAAATTAGAAAAACATGCCCAAATTGTCAGTTCCAGTTTGGACACTATAGAAGCCTGTGGCGGAGGTAGTGCCCGTTGCATGATGGCCGAGATCTTTTTGCCTAAAACGACTATATCCCTCGAATGATACTCAATACTGCACTGATGATGTATTGAATGCCAATAGCAATAGTCAAAAATCCGATGATGCGTGAAATGGCTACAATACCCGAAGATCCCAAAAATTTTGCCAAATAATGCGCGCTGCGCAACACAAAATAAATAGAAGCGGCTACAACTACAATTGCTATGCTCGAAATAATTATTTCGTCGGGGGCTTGGTGTTCTTGGTAGTAGGCAATTAACAAGGAAATTGAACCTGGTCCAGCAAGCATAGGCATGGCCAATGGTGTTAAGGCAATGTCATTTCGGTTCTGAATTTCTTCTTCTACTCTTTTGTTGATCCCCTTGTTTTTATTAAACTGACCGTTAAGCAACGAAAATCCCGAACTGGCAATAATAATTCCTCCGGCTATTCGTAGGGCAGTAATGGTAATACCAAAGAATTCAAGCACATATTGACCCACAAAAAAAGAAATCAATAAAATAATACACACATTAATCGATGTCTTTAAGGACACGCGCGCGCGGTCTTTTGGGCTGTAATCTTGTGTGAGACCTACAAAAATAGGAATGGTACCAATGGGGTTTAAAACCGAAAACAAGGCGAAAAACAGGTAGATAAATAATTCCATAGTCTTGGATATAAAGGGGACATAACTTTGGCAAAGGTAAAATTTAAAACAAATAAGTTTTACTTTATTTATGTGCGATCCAATTTTGTAGTTTTGCGAAATGAAAAACAAAAAAACCTTGGTTCTTGGAGCCAGCACCAAGCCTGAACGCTATGCCTTTAAAGCCATTGAAAGTTTAGTAGCCAAGGGACATTCGGTTTTGGCCATTGGTCAACATGCCGGCGAAGTGAGTGGCATCAAAATCCAAACTAAATTAATCCCGATAAAAAATATTGATACGGTAACCTTATACCTCAATCCGTTGCGTCAACGCGAATATTACAATTACATCATCGAAGCCAAACCCAAGCGCGTGGTCTTTAATCCGGGAACCGAAAACCCACAGTTTTACCAATTGTTACAAAGCAATGGAATTGTGGTTGAGGTTGCCTGTACCTTGGTGTTGTTGGCGACCAATCAATACTAAAATTTGGTTTGTCCGGTGGCCGGTTTGCTAATCAACCACAAACCAATAAAGGTGAGCAATCCGTTTATCAAAATGATTTCGGTATCAAAAACATAAGCACCCACGAGCAAACTGCTGTACTTAGTCAAGAAAAAGCAAAGTAAGGGAGCAACTACGCACACCAGCGGAACCCATTTGTCTTTTACGGTTTTGCTCTGCCAAAATAACCCAAAACCATACAAGCCCAGCAACGGGCCATAAGTATAGGAAGCAATCTTAAAAATGATGCTCACCACCGAGGAGTCGTTGATTGCGTTGAAAACCAAAATCACCAAAAACAACAAGATCGAAAAACCAATATGCACCCAATGACGGGTTTGTACTACATTGGTTTTGTGGCTGTTTTCGGGTTTATCCATTCCCAAGAAATCAACACAAAAGGAGGTGGTGAGCGCCGTGAGTGCGCTATCAGTAGTGGCAAAAGTAGCCGCAGTAAGGCCCAGTAAAAATATAATGGAAGGAATTAAACTCAGGTGATGAAAGGCAATTTCGGGAAATAGCAAATCGGTTCTGGGATTGCCTGTAGCCAAATCTAGGGGCACCGCTACTTGGTTTTGCTGCGCATATATGTATAATAAAGCTCCTACACTCAAGAAAAAAACATTAATTACAATAAATATTCCGGTAAAGGTGAACATGTTTTTTTGTGCCTCTTTGATGTTGACGCAACTCAGGTTTTTTTGCATTAAATCTTGATCTAGCCCAACCATCGCTAATGTAACAAACATTCCGCCTACAAATTGTTTCCAGAAATAGGTGCTTTTCAAATAATCTTCAAAGAAAAACACCTTGGAATAATTGCTGTTTTTGATGGCTTCAAAGGCCTCGAAAGGGCTGTAATCTAGGTTTTGGCAAATGATAAAAATGGTCAAGAACACCGAGGAGACCAAGAAAAACGTTTGCAGGGTATCGGTAATGATGATGGTTTTTAATCCACCGCGGTAGGTATAGGCAAAAATGAATGCCAACGAAAGTAAAACGGTTACGGCAAAGGGAACACGATAGAAATCAAATACATAGCGTTGCAAGACAATCACCACCAAATACAAACGAAAAGAAGAGCCAATGGTGCGGCTAATTAAAAAAATACTGGCTGCTGTTTTGTAACTGATCACCCCCAATCGTTGCTCAATATAGCTGTAAATCGAAGTGAGGTTCATGCGGTAATACAGCGGCAATAAAATGGTGGCAATGAGCACAAAACCAACCGCATTTCCCAAAATAAACTGAAAATATTTGAATTGCAACTCGGGGTTTCCCACTTCGCCGGGCACCGAAATGAATGTTACGCCCGAAAGCGCGGTGCCAATCATGCCAAAGGCCACTAAATACCACTTTGAATTTTTATTGGCCTTAAAAAAAGCGTCGTTGCTGGAATCTTTTTTGCTCATGAAATGCGAAATCAAGAACAAAACGCCAAAATAAAGTATGATAATTGTGAGAATGGTTGCTGCCGACATAAGGGTTGGTTTAGTTTGGCCAAAATACGCATTCAATGGGTATTTCACAATAATAAATTTAATTCTTAGCGGTTATTTTCCAAATTTCTAATTTCCAAATTCCCTACTTTTGCTGCATGGAATTCTCTTCAAAACTATTGGAAAAAGCTGTGCACGAGATGGCGCAATTGCCTGGAATTGGCAAACGAACTGCTTTGCGTTTGGTGTTGCATTTGCTTAAACAACCCAAAGAACATACCCAATTTTTAACCTCGGCTTTGCAAGCGGCTCGCGAAGATGTGCAATTTTGCAGTTCATGCCATAATATATCTGATTTTTCTACCTGCGAAATTTGCGTAAATCCTGCGCGAAATCACCAACTCATTTGTGTGGTCGAAGACATACGCGACGTGATGGCCATAGAAAACACGCGCCAATTTAAAGGAATTTACCATGTGTTGGGCGGCAAAATATCGCCGATAGAGGGGGTAGGACCAGCTCAGTTAAACATTACAACCTTGGTAGAGAAAGTAAAACAAGGAGGTGTACAAGAATTAATTTTTGCGCTCAGCTCAACCATGGCGAGGAATTGCAGTGGGAGATGAATTGGAATATGCCGACGAAGTGACCTTGGGCCGCAGTATCTTAAACCGAATTCCTTTTGAAAATTCCCTAAAAAATAGCTAATCCAAAATTAGCAACCAGTCTTTTGTTATTAGCGCGGAAAACCTATCTTTGTTTGCAATTTTTTTTAAAAAATTAAATGAGAAAATTAATCTACGGGCTGCTGCTTTTCTTGGTGTTTATCACTGCTGCTTGTGTGCCTACCAAAGATTTGATTTACCTGCAAACTACTAATCCTGCCGATACCGCAGCAGTTCTTCATCCAATTGTTGTCAAACCCTATCGACTTCAGGTTAATGACATCATTAGTGTAGTGATCAAAGCAAATGATCCGAAGTTGGCAGAGTTGTTCCGGGCAGCCGAACAAAGCACACAATTTAACAAAACCGAACAAAGTTTGTATTTTGACGGCTATACGGTGAACGATCACGGTACAATTCGTATTCCAATTTTAGGAGAATTGACAGTCTTGGGCTATACTTTGGACGAGGTTCGACTCAAAATAGAAAATCAATTGTTAGCCGATTATTTTACCAAGGAAGCCAATGTTTTCGTGTCTGTAAAATTAGCTGGATTGCATTACACTGTAAATGGCGAAGTTGTAATTCCAGGATCAAAAGTAGAATACAAAGAAAAATTGACCATTTTGGAAGCCTTGGCCAATGCCGGCGATATCACCATGACGGGCAATCGAAAAGCGGTTACTATCTTGCGTCAATTGCCCCAAGGATCTGAACTTCACGAAATAGATTTAACCAACATCAAAGCCATTGAATCGCCCTATTTTTATGTGCAACCCAATGACTATATTTATGGAGTACGGTATTGACTTTGTTGACCTTAATCACAACCACATTTATTTTGTTGAAATAAGCACTGATGATAGACACCAAAGACTTTTCTTTTTTCGAAAACCAAAATAGTTTTGATTTTAAAGGATTTTTAATCAAAATTGTGAGCTATTGGAAATGGTTTCTACTCAGCTTAGCCATTACTTTTACTATAGCTCACCAGGTGAATATTCGCAAGCAAAAAATTTATGCCTTGCAAACTTCCATCGCCATCAAAGAGGAAAACAATCCGTTTTTCACCTCAAATACCAGTTTAGTTTTCAATTGGGGAGGAACTTCTGATGAGGTACAGAGCATTTCAAATACTTTAAAATCAAGGTCTCACAACGAACTGGTCGTAGATGAACTTCAATTTTATATTGATTATTTGCAAAAAGGGGATTACAACTACCAAGACGTCTATGGCGAGGTACCTTTTGCAATTTCGATAGACCAGACCAAAGGACAATTACTGAATAACTTAATTGGGATTACCTTTGTTTCCGATAACGAATATGAATTACAAGTAAAGTTTGAGGACGCCCAAGCTCCGCTAATGTATTATGCCAATCACAGCAAAGGCTCAGCAACAGTGGTTCCAGGCGAGTATAAGAAAAGGTGTAAAATTGGCGATCAGCTCAACCTGCCTTTTTTAAATTGGAAAATCAACACGCTGTCCCAAGGCGAAAAATTACAAGGAAAAACCTATTACATTCGATTTAATAACTTTGATGAAGTAGTAAAAAAAGGGCAAAATGTGAGCATAGAAATTGATCCCAAAGCCGCTTCCATCTTAGTGCTTTCTATGCAAGGTCCCAACAAAAATCGCATTGTCAATTACCTGAACACCACTGTTAAAACCCTCATACATTCGCAGTTGGACCGCAAGAATCAGTTTGCTACCAATACCATAGAATTTATTGACAGCACCCTAGTATCTATGGGGAATCAACTCAAGGAAACTGGCGAGGAGCTCACGAATTTTAACAAACGCAACAACATCATCGAGATCGAAAAGGGCGGGGAGAACATCTCGGCACAATTGCTTGAATACGATGTAATGCGCGATCAAATAAACCGCAAAATTGCCTACTGCAACAGCCTAAAATCCTATTTGCGCAACAGTGTAGATTATTCCAAATTACCTGCACCGACTGTAGCGGGCATTGATGATCCAAATATAGTAACCAATGTGGCCAAACTTATTGGCTTGTCGGCGCAACGATCACAATTGGCCTATTCGGTGAAAAGCGAAAAAATATTCCAAGAGTTTGACAGCCAGATGGAAGCGGTAAAAAAAGTGTTATTGGAAAATACAGCCTCCATCGGAAGTTCATTTCAATATGATTTGGTGCTGGTGAATAACAAAATTCAAAAAATAGAAAACGACATCAAGCAGCTGCCCGAAGACAAACAGGAGTTTTTGAAAATTTCCCGCAAATATGATTTAAGCGATAATATTTACAATACGTTTTTACAAAAACGCAGCGAAGCCGAAATTGTAAAAGCAGCCAATTTATCAGACATTCACTTCATCGATTCGGCAAAAGATACCGGTGGCGGACTTATTGGACCCAATACTAGTGTGAACTATGTGATTGCTTTTTTTATGGGACTGCTCATTCCGTTGTTGATTGTCTTTGGTATTTTCTTTATGGAAAATGCAATTTTAAATACCGAGGACATTACCAATTTAACCTCGATTCCAATTATTGGAGTAATTGGCATTAAGCAATCACAATCCAATTTATCTGTATTTGAACGACCCAAGTCGGCCCTGTCTGAATCGTTTCGAGCCATACGGTCTTCCTTGCAGTTTTTGTATAAAAAACACGAGATCGAAGGCACCAAAACCATCATGCTCACCTCTTCAATCAGTGGAGAAGGAAAAACCTTTTGCTCGCTAAACATTGCTACCGTTTTTGCGTTGAGCGAAAAGAAAACAGTTATTTTGGGTATGGATTTGCGTAAGCCTAAAATTTTTGAAGATTTCAATATTACCAATGAAATAGGCGTAGTAAACTACTTAATTGGACAAAAAACCATGGATGAGGTAATTCAAAAAACACAAGTTCCTTATCTGGATGTGATTACTTCTGGGCCAATTCCGCCCAACCCTTCCGAGTTGATTATTGGCGACACCATGAAAAAATTCATGGAAGAATTAAAGTCACGTTACGATTACATTATTTTAGATACTCCGCCGGTAGGTTTGGTGTCAGATGCGCTAGAACTCGACGAATACGTAGATGTGAGTTTATACATCATGCGTCAAAATTATACTAAAAAAGACATGGTAACCATGCTCAACAACCGCCACAAGCGAGGAGAGCTAACCAACATTAGCATTGTATTAAATGGCTACCAAAATAAAGCCAAGTACGGAACGGGCTATGGCTATGGCTACGGCTATGGCTACGGTTACGGCAATTATTCTAACGGCTACCACGAAGCAGAAAAATCGGAATCTTTTTTAAAGTCCATTTGGAGCAAATTGAAATCCTAAGATGCAAACAAAAATTCTCATTACTGGAGGTGCTGGATTCATTGGATCTAATTTGTGCGAATACTTTTTATCGCAACAGTTCCAGGTGGTGTGTTTGGATAACTTTGCCACGGGCCACCGACATAATTTAACAACTTGTTTGCAAGACGCCAATTTTAGCCTTATCGAAGGCGATATTCGCAACCTGGCCGATTGTAAACAAGCGGTTCAAGGCGTAGAGTATGTGTTGCACCAAGCGGCTTTGGGTTCAGTACCCCGATCGATCAATGATCCCATAACCAGTAACGACGTAAATGTGTCTGGGTTTCTAAATATGTTAGTTGCTGCCCGAGATGCCAACGTAAAACGCTTTGTCTATGCTGCTAGTTCCTCGACCTACGGAGATTCGGAATCCTTGCCCAAAGTAGAGGACGTTATCGGGAAACCCTTGTCGCCCTATGCGATTACCAAATATGTGAATGAATTGTACGCTGATATTTTTAGTAAAACCTATGGATTGGAAACAATTGGCTTGCGTTATTTTAATGTGTTTGGTCGCAAACAAGATCCCAATGGGGCCTATGCTGCGGTAATTCCCAAATTTGTGATGCAGTTCATGAAATATGAAAGCCCAGTCATTAACGGAGACGGCATGAATTCCCGTGATTTCACCTACATTGACAATGTGATTCACATGAATCATTTAGCGATTACTACACAAAGTCCAGCAGCCATCAATACAGTTTACAATACCGCTTATGGCGATCGAACTACTTTGAATGAGTTGGTTCATTATTTAAAAGGATACCTAACCGAATGGGATCCCAACATTGCAGCAGTCCCTGTAGTGTATGGCCCAAATAGAAACGGCGATATTCCGCATTCCTTGGCCAGTATTGACAAAGCCAAAAATTTATTGGGTTACAATCCCCAATTTTCAATCCAAACCGGACTAAAAGAAGCCGTTGCCTGGTATTGGCAACATTTGAAATAAATATAAACAGAAGTTAGAATTATGAAAATTACTAAAATTTGCTGTATTGGCGCTGGTTACGTGGGAGGTCCCACCATGGCGGTCATTGCCCAAAAATGTCCCCACATTCAAGTAACCGTGGTCGATTTGAATGAACAACGCATTGCACTTTGGAACCACGAAGACGTGACGCAAATCCCAATTTACGAACCAGGACTTAGTGAAGTCGTGGCCGAAGCGCGTGGAAGAAATTTATTTTTCTCTACCCAAGTTGATCAAGCCATCGATGACGCCGAATTGATTTTCATTTCGGTGAATACGCCCACCAAAACCTATGGAGCAGGCAAAGGCATGGCAGCCGATTTGAAGTACATTGAATTGTGTGCCCGACAAATTGCTCGTGTTTCTACCACCAACAAAATTGTAGTCGAAAAATCGACCTTGCCGGTGCGAACTGCTGGTGCGATTAAGAGTATTTTGGAAAATACCGGAAACGGCGTACAATTTCAAATTTTATCAAACCCAGAATTTTTGGCCGAAGGAACCGCTGTCGAAGATCTATTTCAACCCGATCGCGTGCTCATTGGAGGAGATCCAACTCCAGAAGGGCAACAAGCTATTGAAGCCTTGGCGGCTGTGTACATGCATTGGGTGCAACCCGATCGCATCATCCGCTCCAACGTTTGGTCATCGGAGTTGTCTAAACTCACGGCTAATGCCTTTTTGGCACAACGCGTTTCCTCCATCAACGCCATTTCTGAATTGTGTGAAAAAACGGGAGCCAACGTAAGCGAAGTGGCCAAAGCAATCGGGATGGACAGCCGAATTGGGTCCAAATTCTTGAAAGCTTCGGTTGGGTTTGGCGGATCTTGTTTCCAAAAAGACATTTTGAATTTGGTTTACATTGCCAAGTCTTATGGTTTGCACGAAGTAGCCGATTATTGGGAACAAGTGATCATTATGAACGACCACCAAAAACGTCGTTTTTCAAACGCGATCGTTCGCACCTTGTACAATACGGTGGCCGATAAAAAAATAACCTTCTTGGGCTGGGCATTTAAAAAAGACACCAACGATACTCGTGAATCTGCCGCAATTTATGTGGCCGATGATTTAATACACGAACAAGCCAAGATTGCGGTCTATGACCCAAAAGTAGATGAAGCACAAGTGTTGGCCGATTTGAATTATTTGGAAACCCGTTCGGCAGCCCAAAACGAAAAATTAACAAAAGTCTACAAGGATGCCTATGAAGCCTGTAAAGGTGCACATGCCATTGCGGTTTTGACCGAATGGGATGAATTTAAAAGCTACGATTGGCACCAAATTTACAATTCGATGCTCAAACCGGCCTTTGTGTTTGACGGTAGAAATTTATTAGATAAGAATGCACTCGAAAAAATAGGCTTTGTATACCAAGCCATTGGTTCATAAAACAACTTAAAGATGAATACAAAAATTGCAGTAATTGGTTTAGGCTATGTGGGATTGCCCTTGGCGCGTTTGTTTGGAACCAAATTTCCTGTAGTGGGTTTTGATATCAACACCACGCGTATTGCCGAATTAAACCAAGGAATAGACAAAACCCTCGAAGTCGATTCGGATAATTTGAAAGCCGTGTTGGTAGCAAGTCCTTCAGATGAAAATGGCTTGTATTGCAGTAATCAATTGCAAGACATCGAACACTGCAATGTCTATATCATTACCGTTCCAACGCCTGTAGACAAAAACAACCGTCCCGATTTGACGCCCTTGTATAAATCGAGCGAAACCGTAGCCAAAGTGTTGCGCAAAGGCGACATCGTGATCTACGAATCCACCGTCTATCCGGGGGTAACCGAAGAAGAATGTGTGCCGGTCTTGGAAAAAATAAGTGGACTGAAATTCAACGTTGATTTCTTTGCAGGTTATTCGCCCGAACGCATCAATCCAGGCGACAAAGAACATACCGTCGATAAAATACTCAAAGTAACTTCGGGTTCTACACCCGAAATCGGAAAACGAGTAGACGATTTATACAAAACGGTGATCACTGCCGGTACGCATTTGGCTCCTACGATCAAGGTTGCCGAAGCTGCCAAAGTGATCGAAAATTCGCAACGCGACATCAACATTGCTTTTGTGAATGAATTGGCCAAAATATTCAATGTATTGGGCATTAATACCCAAGATGTGTTGGCCGCGGCAGCTACCAAGTGGAATTTCTTGCCTTTCAAACCAGGTTTAGTGGGCGGTCATTGCATTGGCGTTGATCCCTATTATTTGGCTCAAAAAGCACAAGAAGTAGGCTATCACCCCGAAATCATTTTGGCCGGCCGTCGACTCAACGATAGCATGGGTGAATACGTGGCCTCGCAAGTGGTGAAATTGATGATCAAAAAAGGAGTGAGCATCAACGGATCTTCGGTCTTGTTGTTGGGCATCACCTTTAAGGAAAATTGCCCCGACGTGCGCAACACCAAAATTGTGGATGTGATTCAGGCTTTGCAAGATTATGGCATTCAAGTAACCATTTACGATCCTTGGGCTAATCCAGCCGAGGTGGCTCACGAATACAACTTAGTAACTACACAAACACTACCGAGTTCAACCTATGACGCGGTAGTATTGGGCGTGGCACACCAGCAATTTTTGGGCTTGGATTATGCCAAATTCAAGAAGGCACACACCATTGTGTACGACGTAAAAGGAATATTAGGCGATTTAGCCGATGGAAAATTATAAGCAGATGAAAAAGATATTAATCACTGGAGGAGCCGGATTTATTGGATCACACGTGCTGCGAAGATTTGTTACCAAATACCCGAATTACCACATTTACAATTTAGATGCCTTGACCTATGCGGGCAACCTCGAAAACATTGCCGACATACAAGACGCACCCAATTATACCTTTGTAAAAGGCGATATCGTCGATGCTGATTTCATTGATCAGTTGTTTACTACTCATCAATTTGAGGGCGTATTGCATTTGGCCGCCGAATCGCATGTCGATCGTTCCATAACCGATCCATTGGCTTTCGTGAAAACCAATGTAATTGGCACCATGAATTTACTGAATGCAGCCAAAAGAATATGGGCCAACGATTTTAGCGGTAAACGATTTTACCACATCAGTACCGATGAGGTCTATGGTTCCTTGGGCGCTCAAGGTTTGTTTACCGAAACTACGGCCTACGATCCGAATTCACCCTACTCGGCCTCCAAAGCCAGTTCCGATCATTTTGTGCGAGCCTATGGCGAGACCTATGGTTTGCCTTATGTGATTACCAATTGTTCCAACAATTACGGACCGAATCACTTTCCGGAAAAATTAATTCCGTTATTCATCCATAACATCATCGAGAAAAAACCATTGCCCGTTTATGGCGATGGCAAATATACCCGCGATTGGTTGTTTGTCGAAGACCATGCGGCTGCCATTGATTTGGTGTTTCACGAAGGAAAAAATCACGACACCTATAATATTGGCGGATTCAACGAATGGCAAAACATCGATTTGGTCAAATTGTTGTGCGAGCTAATGGATAAAAAATTAGGACGCACCGCAGGCGAATCGGCCGAGTTGATTACTTATGTAAAAGACCGTCCGGGACACGATTTGCGTTATGCGATTGATGCCTCCAAAATCAACACCGAATTGGGTTGGAAACCCTCGGTCACTTTTGAACAAGGCTTAGCCCGCACCATTGATTGGTATTTGGCCAATGAAGAATGGCTCAAAAATGTAACGTCGGGCGCCTACCAAAACTATTATGCCAGCCAGTATTCGTAGTGATATAACCAACTAATCGGGTATGAGCCAACTCAAAAAAGGAGCCTTACTTTCCTATCTTTCCATTTTCTTGACCAATGGAATTGGCTTGTTGCTCACGCCCTACATAATTCACAAATTAGGTGATTCCGAGTACGGATTATATACCTTAATTGGGTCTTTAATTGCCTACATTGGGGTGTTGGATTTTGGCCTCAACAACACCATCATCCGTTTTGTTGCCAGATACCGCGCCCAAAACGACAAAACTGGCGAAGAAAATTTCCTAGCGACTTCCTTGCTTATTTATGCCGCCATTTCAGCACTAATTGTAGTGGCAGGGATTGCACTTTATTTTAACCTAGACACCTTATTCCCTAAGTTAACCCCAGCCGAAATGAGCAAAGCCAAGCTCATGTTTGCCATCTTGATTTTTAATTTGGCCTTTGAATTGCCGGGTGGCGCTTTTGCTGCGATTTGCTCGGCCTACGAACAATTTGTATTTCCTCGTGCACTTAAAATCTCGGAGTATGTTCTGCGTTCGGTGATGGTGGTTGCGCTCTTGTGGAAAGGTGGAGACGCAATATCGATAGTGGTTTTGGACACTATACTTAATTTGCTGGTGATTGTCATCAGTGCTTATTATGTGTTTCGAAAATTGCGGGTAAAAATAAAGTTGCACGTATTTGAATTTCCCTTGGTTAAAACCATATTTTCTTATTCAGTTTGGATTTTTGTCTATGCCATCGTGGGGCAGTTTCAATGGCGATTTGGTCAGGTAGTGCTGGGCATGCTTTCGGGTACTACGGCTGTGGCTATCTATGGAGTTGGCATCATGCTGGGCACCTATTACGGTGCATTTTCGGCGGCCATTTCGAGTGTGTTTTTACCGCGTGCCACCAAGATGACCGTGCACGATGCATCCCCGGCCGAACTCACTTCGATGATGATTAAAATCGGTCGTTTTTCGCTGCTCATTTTGTTGCTCATCTTGGGCGGATTTTTCTTGTTTGGACAACAATTTGTTTTCTTGTGGGTAGGCAAAACCTACAGCGATTCCTGGATTATTGCGTTTACCATTATGGTTTCCTATACGGTGCCTTTGGTGCAAACCTTTGCCAATTCGATACTCGAAGCCACCAATCGGTTTTATTTTAAGTCCCTCACTTACATTTTCTTTGTGGTGTTGGGCACTGGGTTTGGCGCCTATTTAGTTCCCGCCTATGGCAGTTTGGGTTTGCTGTTTGGCTCCACCTTGGGATGGATCATTAGCCAAGTGGTGATGAATGTCTATTTTACACGCGTACTCAAGCTCGAATTGGGTCGATTTTTTAAAGAAGTGAGCACAGGAATCGTACCCGCCTTTTTGTTCTTGTTGTTTTTGGGCTATTGGCTCAACTTTTTGCCGGGAGCAAATTGGTTCAATTTAGTGCTCAAAATAGTTTTATTTGTGATGTTATTTTCAGCAATCATGTATAAGTTTGGACTCAATGCATTTGAAAGACAAACCGTGTTGGAGTTCCTCCCGTTTTACAAGAAAAAAAAGTCGATCCCGCCAGTCGACTAAAATAAATACTATATTCGTTTCTGTATTTTGAACAATTGATATTTACGCAGTATTTATGCTATTCAATTCACTGTCTTTTGCGCTATTTCTTCCTCTAGTTTTCTTGCTATATTGGTTTGTGTGCAACAAAACGTACCGCCTGCAAAACGGCTTGTTATTGGTGGCGAGTTACTTTTTTTACGGCTGTTGGGACGTGCGATTTTTAGGACTTTTAGCCTTTTCTACTTTTTTGGATTATTATTCGGGTTTGCAAATTTACCAGGCCAAAAGTCCCGGTTTGAAGAAATTATGGTTTTGGACCAGCATCGGGCTCAATTTGGGGTTTTTAGGATTTTTTAAATATTACAATTTCTTTGTCGATTCCTTTTCCGCCGGACTTGGCCAATTTGGCATTGCGATTGATACTTGGACTTTAAGTGTAATATTGCCTGTAGGTATTTCCTTTTATACCTTTCACGGACTTTCTTATGTGATTGACGTATACAAAGACCGCATCGTTCCCGAGAAAAACCCCATAGATTATGCTGTGTTTGTGAGTTTCTTCCCGTTGTTGGTGGCTGGGCCTATTGAACGCGCCACGCATTTACTGCCGCAAGAACGCGCCACGCATTTACTGCCGCAACTCAAGAAAGAACGAAAGTTCAACTACACCCAAGCGGTCGATGGTTTGCGTCAAATTTTGTGGGGCTTATGCAAAAAAATCATCATTGCCGACAGTTGCGCCCACTATGCCAATCTCATTTTTGATCACAGCGACACCTACAGCGGAAGTACACTTATAGTAGGCGCAGTCTTATTTGCCTTCCAGATTTACGGCGATTTTTCAGGCTATTCCGATATTGCTTTGGGTACCGCCCGTTTGTTTGGCATCGAATTATTGCAAAATTTTAAATTTCCCTATTTCTCGCGCGACATTGCCGAGTTTTGGCGCCGTTGGCACATTTCGCTTTCGTCCTGGTTTAAAGATTATTTGTACATCCCCTTAGGCGGAAGTCAAGGCGGAACTTGGATGCGCATCCGAAACACACTCATCATTTTTATTGTCAGCGGATTTTGGCACGGAGCCAATTGGACTTTCCTCATTTGGGGCGCTTTAAATGCTTTGTATATTTTGCCTTCTATCATTGTCAAAACCAACCGAACACATTTGGCTATTGTAGCACAGGGGCGTGTTTTTCCTACCCTGAAAGAAACCATGCAAGTCTTGCTCACCTTTGGTTTGACTGTTTTGGCTTGGATCTTTTTCAGGGCCAAATCGGTTTCTCACGCGTTTGATTATATCGCCACTATCTGTTCCAAATCGGTGTTGAGCATACCCGAAGTAAAGCCACCGTTGGTTTTTGTGGTATTGTTGGTGTTTTTGTTGATCGAGTGGGAGGGCAGAACAGCCAATTATGCCTTGGAGAAACTGGCCTTTTCTAAGCCGAGATGGGTGCGCTGGGTATTGTATTTAGTGTTAATCGGATGCTTGTTTCAGTTTTCGGGTGAGGAGCAAACCTTTATTTATTTCCAGTTTTAATGAAAAAATTTCTCACACAATTGCTTTGTTTTGGCTTGCTGTTTTTGGCAATCGATCGCTGCTTGATTGTGCTCAGAAATTATGTGCCCCAGCTCGAAGTTGATCAACGCTTGGAACAGGTTCTTCAAAAAAAGTTGAAAGCCGATGTGTTTGTATTTGGTTCCTCCCGCGGTGCCCGAGATGTAATTGCGTCTCAGCTTGGTGATTCGCTGCAGCAAAACGTATATAATCTTTCTTATCCCGGTGGCGATATTGAATTTCAATATTTTGTGTTGCAACAGGTTTTGAACTACCAAAAACCCAAATTGGTGTTGTTGGTAATGGATGAAAATACCGAAGTGGCGGCCTCCGAGAATGTACGCTACCGCTTGGATCGCTTGTATCCCTTGGTGAAATACCCCGCTGTGCGAGAGGAGCTCATTCGCAAGGGCGAAAAAAACAAATACCTATCGGAACTCTTTATTTTGCATCAACTCAACAAAAGTAATTTTGATTTGCGGCACCGAAAACCATCGCCACTTGATACGCCACTTGCATGTGGTTCGATGCCCATAACTACACAGATGGCTGGATTTACGAAAAAATTTGATACGGCCATTCCGCTCTATGATCCGCAAAAAGAATTTGCCTCCAAACGGTATTATTTCGACCAATTTTTACACGCTTGCGAAAAAGCAAACACCCAAGTTGTGTTGGTTTTTCCACCCAATTTTTATGCGCCTTCTCCCGCTTTTTATGCGAGAATGCAACAATTGGCGGCACATCGCGCGTATTTGATGCGTTACAATTCGGCAGATTCACGTTATAAAAATGCGGTTTATTTCAATGATAAACATCATTTGCGCCAATCGGGAGCACAGTTGTTTACGGCTGATCTAGCGCAATTTATTCGTCAACAAGCGCTATTTTTACCTGCAAATTCCATTCGTTAATATGCCGCGCAAAATTCTCACAATCACCTGTCACAACGTCTACAACCACGGCGCGACTTTGCAGCAATTGGCCTTGCTCAAGCAGTTGGAGGCGATGGGTTTTGAGGCCGAGACCATCAATTACACACCCGATTATTTGAACCAGCATTTCAAATGGACCAAAGTGAGCAATTCAATGTTTGCTAAAAATATCATTTTAAAAGTAGTATATTGGGTACTCAAGTTTCCTTCTAATCTATGGAATCGCCAACGCAAATGGCGTTTTGATGCCTTTGAATCCAAAACATTGCGTATTCATCCCGGAAAATATACGAGCAACGAAGCGCTCAAAAACAATTTGCCCGAAGCCGATGCCTACATTTGCGGCAGCGATCAGGTGTGGAATTCCTATTTTCAGAACGGCAAGGATCCCGCTTTCTACCTGGATTTTGTGCCACAAGACAAACTCAAAATATCCTATGCGGCGAGTTTTGCCATTGATGCCATTGACCCAACTCTTCAAGACTTTGTGCGCGAAAAAATCAGTCGATTGGATTGGGTTTCGGTGCGAGAAGCCTCGGGAGTACAACTGGTTCAAGATTTAGGAATAGAAAACGTCACCCAGGTTTTGGATCCTGTTTTTTTGGTCGAACCGGCCTATTGGGAAAGCTTCTTGAAGCCATTTACTGCCCGATACATTTTTGTGTACGATTTTGATACCAATGCAACCCTGCGGGAGTTTGCTTTGCAACAAGCCAAAGCGCGAGGGCTTCAGATTTATACAGTGAATAAAAATATCCGCTACGCCAATAAAAATTTCTATATGCACGGACCTGATGTGTTTTTGTCGCTGGTGCATGGTGCCGAGTTGGTGCTCACCAATTCGTTTCATGCGGTGGCCTTTTCGCTCATTTTTCAAAAGCCCTTTATGGTGTTTAACCGCGCCGAAAAAATAAATACCCGCATGCGTGATTTGTTGGCCTCGCTCGATTTGTCTCCCTTGTTGGTGAACAGTCTAGAAGATTGCGAAGTAGCATTGGCGCCAATAGAATACGCTGGTGTTGCCGTAAAATTAGCCACAGCCAAACAGCGCTCTCAGGAATTTTTAACTGCCGCTTTGTCTTCGATAATCCCAAACTAAGATGGAACTCAGCAAACAACAAACCGATTACACCAAAGGTATTGCTATTGCGATGATGTTGTGTTTGCATTTGTTTAATCGCGAGTATACCGGTTTGTTTCAGCCTAGTGTGTTTATGGGTGCAGTCCCGCTGACGTATTACATTTCTTTATTCTGCGATTGTTGCGTGTGGATCTATTGTTTTTGCAGTGGTTATGGTTTATATATTACCCACCAAAAGAATACAACCACTTTTGTGCGCCAGAACCGCACTCGGGTCTTGAAACTCTACCTCAATTACTGGTTGGTGTTGCTTTTGTTTGCTGTTGTGTTGGGAATTCTATTGGGAAAATCCGATCAATATCCGGGAAGCTGGAGCAAAATTATTTACAATTTTATTTCCTTGGATTCTTCCTACAATGGGGCTTGGTGGTTCATTTCTTGCTATGCCATGCTGGTTTTGCTTGCGCCAGTTATTTTTTACTTAATCGAAAAAGCCAATCCCTATCTTCTATTCATTGGTGCCTTTGTATTGTATGCTATCGGCTATTATGCCCGCATAAAACTTCCTGTTATTTCTGAAATTGCGTTTATTCAACTGCTTTGGCACCAAGCTTATATGTTGGCCAATGCCGTATTTCCTTTTGTGTTGGGCGCGATTGCTTTTCGCCAAAAATGGTATTCAACGGTAATGCAAAGGGTAAGCAAATGGCCTTTTCGTAATGCATATTTACTCACGTTAATTGGGTTACTGATGGTCGCCCATGCCTTCGTGCCCAGTTTATTTGTAGCGGTGTTTACGGGTGTAGCTTTTATATTTTTATTTAATGCGCTACAATTGTCAGCGGTCATTGAACGAATCCTGCAGTATTTGAGTACCCATTCAACCAACATTTGGCTCATCCATTTGTTTTTGATTTCCAGTTTTGCCAAAACCTGGAGTTATGCCCCACAACAACCCGTTCTAATTTATCTATGGGTATTGGCGTGGTGTTTACTGCTTTCACACCTGATTAATTGGATATATTTGCCACTTCAGCGCTATGTGTTTACCAATTGGCTTCGCTCATGAAAATTTTATACATCACCAACGGCATCAAAGGGGCCGGCGGACTCGAGCGGGTTTTGTCGGTAAAGGCCAGTTATTTGGCCGAGCAGTTGGGGCATGAGGTGCACATTGTGGTGTTTCATAAGACAGAAGATGCGTTGTTTTACGAGTTTAGTTCGCAGATTAAGCTGCATCAAGTAGCCGTAAATGGAAATCCATTTCGCTACGTTTGGCAATATATAAGTGGCATACGCAATATGGTTGATATGATCAAACCCGACGTAATTTCGGTCTGTGACGATGGATTGAAAGCTTTTTTCTTGCCCCTGCTATTGCCCAAAATTCCGTTGGTGTATGAACGGCATGTGTCAAAGCAAATAGCCTTTGGAGCAAATCCGTCCTGGTTTAAAAAAATTAGCGTGAGTTTGCAGTTGCAGTTGATGAATGTATTGGGACGTTATTTTGACAAATTTGTGGTACTCACCCATGACAACCTAAACGAGTGGAATTTACCCAATACAGTGGTGATTCCTAATCCCTTGTCTTTTTATCCCGAAACCCAATCGGCACTTGCCAATAAAACGGTGATTGCTGTAGGCAAACATACCCACCAAAAAGGTTTTGATCGCTTGTTGCAGAGTTGGGTTCAAATTCAACAAACCCAGCCCGAATGGATTCTAGAAATGTATGGCAAATTTGATGAACAACACAGTTTGCAAAAACTTGCTAAACAACTGAATATCGAAAATAGCGTTCGCTTTTTTGAACCCGATCCCGATATAGCGATACGTTTTTTATCCTCTTCTGTGTTTGCATTTTCTTCGCGCTTCGAAGGATTTGGCATGGTGCTCATTGAAGCCATGGCCTGTGGCGTACCTTGTGTTTCCTTTGATTGTCCCTGTGGCCCTAGCGATATTATTCGATCGGGAGAAGACGGTTTTTTGGTTTCCAATCACGACACCGATGGATTTACCCAAAAATTGTTGGAGCTCATCGAAAATCGTGAATTGCGTCTTAAAATGGGTGCGCAAGCCAAAATCAATGTAAAACGGTATTTACCCGAAGTAGTAGTGAAACAATGGGATGAACTTTTTAAATCCCTTGCCATATGAAAATAGTTTTTTCAACCGATCAGATCTACCTGCACGGCGGCATCGAAAAGGTGATGGCCCAAAAAGCCAATTATTTTGCCGATGTTTTGGGGTATGAAGTTATTATTCTTACTACCGAACAAAAGCAACACGCGCCTTGTTACGATTTGTCTTCCAACATTCAATTGATTGATTTGAACATCAATTACAAGCGAGAAAAATCCTTTGTACATCCTGCAAATTTGGCCAAAGTTCCGCGCCATATTTTTAAATGGATTGCAATCCTGCGTCAATTGAAACCCCAGTTTTTGGTGGTATGTAATTACGCCTTCGATTTTTATTGGACCCCTTTTTTATTTTCTACAATTGCCAAGTTTAAAGAATACCATTCCTCACGCTATTTTGTGCACCAGGCTCGTGCCCACGCCAAAGGATTTGCCTTGTTGGGGCATTTAATTCAATCGGCGGTAGAACGCCAATACACCAAATTGGTTTTGCTCAACGCTTCAGAAACGGCCTTTTATGATTCACCGAAGCAAGTTGTTATTCCCAATCCTATTGCGTCAACAGGCTATTCGGCTGAGTTGGTTGCAACACAAGCCATAGCCGCCGGTCGATTGGCTCCTGTAAAAGGGTTTGACAACTTGATTGAAATCTGGGCAAAAGTGGCGCAGCACGAACCCAGCTGGACGTTGTCCATCTACGGGCAAGGTGAACCGCAGGATGTAGCCTATTTGCAGGATAAAATAAAAGTTTTAAACCTCGAAAAGCAGGTGTTT
>JAPLEX010000050.1:7462-20381 GCA_026390995.1 Flavobacterium sp. | reverse complement strand
GCGGTATCTGATTTACCACAAACTATGCAAGCCTATTCGATGTATTTGATGACTTCACATACCGAATGTTTTCCGATGGTTTTGCTTGAAGCGCAATCGGTTGGCATCCCAAATGTTTCTTATAACTGCCCCACTGGTCCTGCGCATATCATAACACCCGATCAAGATGGAATTTTGGTTTCTAATCAAAACCAAGAAGCATTCGTAGAAAAAGTGCTATTTTTGATTCGCAATGCTGAAATTCGAAAGCAAATGGGTACCCAAGCCAAACATAATGTGCAGCGATTTTCGCAACAAAATGTGATGCGCATGTGGCAAGAGAATTTGGAAAAAACGACTATATAACCTGCTAGACTTGTGAATCAATTAATTCCTGTTGAGATCTATACCACGCTGTACTACAATTTCTTGTTGGTATTTGTACTGATAGTGATCTTGCAATCGGCTACAGTAGAGCTCACCGATTATGCCAACGTGCGCATCAAGAGTAATATTGGGTTGAGTTTATTGGTGCTGATTATTATCTATATGGGTACTCGTCCTATTAGTGGGAAGTACTTTGCCGACATGTCTACCTATGCCTTTAATTTTGATAAATACAAGGCGGGCGACCCGGTTGATTTGACAACCAATAAAGATATTTTGTTTGAATACTTTTCTAAGTACTGTTCGGGCATCATGACCGTAGAAACTTATTTCATCGTTTGCGCGGCCTTGTATGTGGTTCCTTTGTATTTATTTGCCAAAAAGGTTTTTGAAGACTATTGGTTTTATGCCTTTTTGATGTTGGTGATTTCCCTATCTTTTTGGGGCTATGGGGTAAATGGAATTCGTAATGGCTTGGCGACTTCGGTATTTTTGTTGGGTATATCGCGTAAAAATATCATTTTCACTTTGTTGATCATTGGTAGCACTTATTTTTTACACAAGTCGATGTTTATTGTACTCATAGCCTATGCGATTACTTTCTTTCATCGAGACTATGCCAATTACCTGCGTATATGGTTGTTGGCTATTCCATTGTCATTATTATTAGGAGGATTCTTTGAAACGCTATTTTTGAACTTGGGTGTATTTGCCAATGATAAAGCAGCCGATTATTTGCTGGGTGGAGGAGAAGAATTTAACGAGCAATTTAGCTCACTGGGCTTTCGTTGGGATTTCTTGTTGTACAGTGCCACCGGCGTTTTTGCAGGTTGGTACTTTATTTTTGTCAAAAAAATAGAAGATAAACTATATACTCAGATTTATAACATTTACATGTTGGTTAACGCTTTTTGGGTGTTGGTAATTCGCGCCTCGTTTTCCAATCGATTTGCCTATTTGTCTTGGTTTTTATTGGGAGTCGTAATTATTTATCCGCTTTTGAAAAAACAACTATTTGATAAACAACACTTGATTATTGGGCGCATTATTTTTCTTTATTTTGCCTTTACTTATGTGTTGAACGTATTGCTCGTAAAAGCCAAGTAAATGAAAGCAATCACTGTATTTACGCCCACTTACAACAGAGCCTATATTTTGGAGCGGCTGTACACTAGTTTATGTGCGCAAACCAATCCTGATTTTGAGTGGCTGATCATTGACGATGGCTCAACCGACGATACTGCCCAATTGGTGCATCGATTTATTGCCGAAAATAAAATAAAAATCACCTACCATTACCAAGAAAATAAAGGCATGGTCGGGGCACACAATACGGCGCATCACCTCATGACAACGCCCTTGTGCGTTTGCATTGATTCCGACGATTATATGCCAGCGGATGCCATCCAAAAAATACTTGCCTTTTGGGTACAACACGGTTCGCCTGAATATGCAGGAATTGTGGGACTAGATGCTTTTGCCGATGGAAAAATCATTGCCCCATTGCCCACTATCAAAGCCTGTAAATTTTCTGAATTATACGTAAAACACAACTTGTCCGGTGATGTCAAATTTGTGCACAACCGGGCCGTTTTTAATCAGTATTTGCCCTATACATTTTTTGAAGGCGAAAAATATTCGGTAACCAGCTATTTGTATTTGTTTATTGAACAAAAACACCAATTGCTCATTTGTAACGAGGTGTTTTGCATCGTAGAATACTTGCCTGATGGTTTAACAATGAACCTATTTAAACAATACAAACAAAGCCCAAAGTCGTATGCGCATTACCGTTTGGCCAAGATGAAATTTGCGTTAAATTACCAAGAGCGGTTCCGCAATGCCATTCATTATGTATCTTCGTCGCTGTTTGCTAAAGACTATAAAATGTTTGCCAAAACACCTTATATAGCTACGGTTTTACTGGCTTTTCCCTTTGGAATAGCACTCAATTTTTACATTCAATTCAGTACCCAAAAATCCATCCGTAAATAACATGCGCACCGCCATCATCGTTCCGGGAGTTACCGATTTAAACAAAGGAGATCAAGCCTTGGTTTGGGAAACGCATCGTTTGGTTCAGGATACGAATTGTTTTGATCAAATTTACATTGTGAGCACCGGCGATACGGCACAAGAGCGCGAATTGTTGTGCGGCCAATCGGAAGCAAAGGGATATCAACTTGTGGAAACCTTACTCAAACATCCCAGACGAGGCAATCACAATGAAGCAGAGGTGATTCATGAATCGATGGGCTCATTTGTGCGTTTAGCCTTTCGGGCCGTACTCGATTTTTGCAGCCAATGGTTTTTGTTGCTCATTTGTAAATCCGACACTCTGGTTTCATTCTTTTATTCAAAACAAACAGCCCATTCGGTGCGTCAATTTAGATCGGCCGAAGTCTTATTTGTAAAAGGCGGCGGATTCATACATGCCTATGGCGAAAAAACGGCGCCCTACCTCATGTGGTTTTTCTTGTTTTATGTGCGTTTGGGAAAGGCCTTGGGCAAAAAAGTAGTGTTTTTACCCAATTCATATGGTCCCTTTCAAGGTTTTACAGTAGCCAAGCAAGTTAAATCAGTGTTTGCTACACTGGATAAAGTATATGCGCGCGAAGCCCTTTCGGCACAAAAATTAGGTGAATTAATGGGCAAACCCATTCCGGTAAGTCCCGATTTGGGATTTTATTTGCAAATGGATGCCTCAGCTACAGCTTTGCAGTTGCTTGCTCGATACAATTTAGATCCCTCAACACAAAAACTGGTGGGCATAACGATACGGCCTTGGCGTTTCCCGGGCTTGCCAAATCCAGAAAGTTTATATGCCAACTACCTGCAATCGGTACAAACTTTGGCCAAGCATTTGGTTGATTCGGGTTACCAAGTGGTGTTTTGCAACCAATCCATTGGGCCCAATGCACACGAAGACGACCGCAACGCGATTCGAGAAATTCTAAAAGATTGGAATCATCCTGCCGTGCATTGGATCGATGAAAATTTGCCTTGCGATGTGTTAAAGGCAGTGTATTCTCATTTTTATGCCTTTGTGGGAACGCGATTTCATTCGGTGATTTTTTCCTTGACCTCTTGTGTGCCATCCATTGCCATAGGATACGGTGGAAACAAAGCCAAAGGCATCATGGCTGATTTTAATATGCCCGAGTATACCATTCCAATTGAAGCGGTTTCGGCCGATAAATTAGTAAAGATGTTTGCCACTTTGAAAATTTCGCATGCGCAAATTCAAACACAATTGGCCGAACAAAATGAGCTTTTGCAACTCAAACGTGCAGAATTGTTGGTCGAATTAAAAACCCTAATTGGTTAAGATGGCCAAAATTATTCGCACCGCTACCGTAGCCATTACCCTCAATGATTTATTGAAAGGGCAATTGGCTTATTTAAACCAAACGCACGAAATAATTGCAGTTTCTGGATCACCACTTGCAAGCGGTTCGGGATCGCGAAGGGGTGCGCACCATTTCGGTGCCTATGCAGCGCGCCATTCGTCCTTTTCAAGATGTAGTTTCTTTGTATAGATTGTACCGGGTTTTTAAAAAAGAAAAGCCGGCCATTGTGCATTCGGTTTCTCCCAAAGCGGGTTTATTGAGTATGGTTGCAGCCTATTTTGCCGGAGTGCCAATTCGCATGCACCTGTTTACTGGTCTAATTTTCCCAACCAAAACGGGGCTTTCTCATTTTTTGCTGTTGCAAATGGATCGCATTTTATGTGCCTTTGCCACGCATATTTACCCCGAAGGCAATGGCGTTCGTTCGGATTTAATTCGATATGGAGTGACCAAAAAACCGTTACACATTATAGCCAACGGAAATATTACCGGAGTGGACACCAATTCTTTTACAATTCCAACGGAGGAAGAAAAAAATACCCTGCGAACTTCCTATGGAATTGGGCCTGACGACACTGTTTTTTTGTATGTAGGCCGCTTGGTAGGGGACAAGGGAATTAACGAATTAATTGCTGCCTTTATTGCGCCAGAAATGCAGTCAAAATTAGTTAAGTTATTGATTGTTGGGTATTTAGAATCAAAACTAGACCCGTTAAAATTGGAAACAATTCAGGCTATTGAAACCAATGAAAAGATTATATTTGTGGGCTTTCAAGCCGATGTGCGTCCGTATTATGCCGCCGCCGATTGTTTGATATTGCCGAGTTACCGCGAAGGATTTCCCAATGTATTGTTGCAAGGCGGTGCCATGGGCTTGCCTAGTATCGTTACCAATGTGAATGGCTGTAACGAAATTATAACAGAGGGTTTTAACGGCACGATAATTCCGGTAAAAAATAAGGATGCCATTGTTGCGGCTATGCTAGATTTCACGGCTAATGGAAAAATATCGGAGGTAAAAAAACTGGAAATACGCGAGCACATAAGTTCAAATTATAGCCAGCAATTAGTTTGGAGTGCTGTGAAAGAGGAATATGATCGATTAATAGAAGTAGAAAAAAATTAAATGTATACGCAAGTACTAAAGCCAATGGGTGATTTTTGTTTTGCAGCAGTTGTATTGCTGTTGCTTTCGCCTGTTTTGGTTTTTATTGCGGTTTTTTTAACAGTATCCAACCAGGGGAGTCCTTTTTTTATTCAGAAACGTCCGGGTAAAAATCAACGGATTTTTAAAATTATCAAATTCAAAACCATGAATGATGCACGCGATGCCTCAGGGAAGTTATTGCCAGACGCTAGACGCTTAACTCTTGTGGGAAAATTTGTACGAAAGTTTTCTTTGGATGAAATACCACAATTTCTTAACGTACTCAAAGGGGATATGAGCCTTATTGGCCCACGGCCTTTATTGCCTGATTATCTGCATCTTTATTCTGATTTTCAGAACAAAAGACATGAGGTGAAGCCCGGAATAACCGGTTGGGCACAAGTGAATGGCCGCAACGCAATTTCATGGGATCAAAAATTTGAATTTGACGTTTGGTATGTTACAAATATTTCTTTTTCTTTGGACCTCAGAATATTTTTTAGAACCATAGGAAAGGTGCTTAATAGTGAGGGAATTAATGCGGCAAATGCAGCCACTATTGAACCTTTTAACGGGAATAATTGATGAAAAATAATATTTTAATCACATCGGCAGGTAGGCGAGTTTCTTTAGTGAGATTCTTCCAAAACGAACTCAAACTAATTTTTCCCGGTGCAAAAGTGTTTAGTACAGATTCCAATCCCGATTATGCCGCAGCCTGTGTGATTTCAGATGGTTGTTTTCAGGTTCCTAAAGTTTCTTCTTCCAATTATATCGATGATTTATTAGCAGTTGCATTAACTAATCAAATAGGTCTTATTATTCCTACGATTGATACTGAATTACTCGTATTGGCTCAAAATACAGATTTGTTTGCCCATCATGGAATTTCGATATTAGTTTCGGATTTTGAATTAGTCAATACGTTTCATTTTAAGCGATTATCTCATGACTTTTTTGAAAAACAGGGAATTGATACTGCCAAAGAATTTGATAAAAATAATTATACTTTACCCGTATACATTAAGCCTATTGATGGCAGTAGAAGTGTAGATAATTTTATAGTACACCACCACGATGATTTCACTGAAAAGCATTTTTCGAATGAGCGCTTGATGTTTTTAGAATACCTCGATCATGCCAAACATACCGAATTAACCATCGATATGTATTACAGTAGAGACGGACATTTAAAATGTGCAGTACCCCGTGAACGTATAGAGGTACGAGAAGGCGAAGTAAACAAAGCCATTACCAAAAACCCTGAGTTTATAGCTTCAATTTGGAAAAAAATGGAGCATATTGTCGGATTTAGAGGCTGTATCACCATGCAGGTGTTTGTGCAAAACGACAACCAAACCATTTATGCCATAGAAATAAATCCTCGTTTTGGAGGTGGTTTTCCTTTAAGTTATATTGCTGGCGCCAATTACCCCAAATGGATAATCGAAGAATATTTTGCTGGCAAAGAAATCCCTGTTTTTCACGACTGGCAAAAAAATATGTTGATGCTTCGGTATGACCACGAAGTGATAGTACCAAATTTTATCCACTAAAATGATTTCAAAAACTATTGTTTTTGATTTAGATGATACCCTTGCTCCCGAAATTGAGTACCTTAAATCTGCTTTTCGTGAAATTGCTCAAAAAGTAGATCCCCAAAACCCACAGCTTTACACTCTTTTATGGAATGCTTATCAGCGCATGGACAATCCATTTGCTCGCGTAAGCGAATTATATCCGCAGTATACTGTAGCTAATTTACTTCAACTATACCGCAATCATTCACCGAACTACCCTGAAAATAATTGTAAAACCTTGTTGGAACAACTCAAGGCTAGCGGTTGTATTTTGGGTTTAATCACAGATGGCTATTCGATTTCCCAACGAAATAAATTAAAAGCCCTGGGCATAGAAAATATATTTGATTTAGTTGTGATTTCGGAAGAATTTGGTTCAACGAAACCTTCATTGGCCAATTTTGAAGTTTTTCATCAATTTACTACGGATCAGTATTATTATATAGGCGATAATCCGTCGAAGGATTTTGTTTCTGCTAATGCATTGGGATGGCTAACCATTTGCGTAATAGACAGCGGAAATAACATTCATAAACAAGATTTTACTAAAGAATTCCTATATTTGCCGCATAAAAAAATTAACACACTAGACGAATTAATTGCACAAATTTTCTCTTGAACTTTAGTTAATTTAGAAATTATTTTAAATGAGTTTATCAAAAATATGGCTTTCTTCACCGCATATGGGTGGAAATGAATTAACCTACATTCACGAAGCATTTGAAAGCAATTGGGTTGCTCCATTGGGTCCAAATGTGAATGGTTTTGAAAATGATTTAGAGCAATATGTGGGTCAAGATTCAAAAATAGCGGCTATAAGTGCCGGTACAGCGGCCTTGCATTTGGGTCTTATTCTTTTGGGTGTGCAAGCTGGTGACGAAGTGATCTGCCAAAGTTTTACGTTTTCAGCCTCAGCAAACCCAATTGTCTATTTAGGCGCTACGCCAATTTTTGTAGACAGCGAGAGATCAACATGGAATATTTGCCCTTTAGCCTTGGAACAAGCCATAGTCGACCGGATACAAAAAGGTAAAAAACCAAAAGCGATAATTGCCGTCCATTTGTATGGTATGCCATTTATGATTGAAGAGGTATGTGCAGTAGCAGCGAAATATAATATCCCGATTTTAGAAGATAGTGCAGAAGCCTTAGGCAGTTCTTATAAAGGACAAAAATGTGGAACCTTTGGAGACATTGGTGTACTCTCGTTTAATGGTAATAAAATAATTACCACTTCTGGAGGAGGGGCTTTGGTTACCAAAAGTATAAGCCTTAAAGAGAAAGCAGTTTTTTTAGCTACGCAAGCCCGCGATCATGCTCCACATTACCAACATTCAGAAATTGGGTACAACTACCGAATGAGCAATATATCGGCAGGGATAGGAAGAGGACAAATGGAAGTATTGGATGCTCACGTCAATTTAAGGAGAAATATGCATGAATTTTATTATACTCAGCTGAGCAAAATTTCAGGCATCCAATTTTTGAAAGAACCCAATTCACACTATTTTTCAAATCATTGGTTAACGGCAATTGTAATAGATCCTATTCTTACCGGCGGTAAAACAACAGAAATGTTACGCTTGCTTTTTGAGCAACACAATATAGAATCACGACCATTGTGGAAACCCATGCATTTACAGCCTGTTTTTGCTCAATATCCTTATTATGGGGAATGCGTAGCCGAAACACTTTTTGACCACGGTTTGTGTCTGCCTTCGGGTTCAAATCTCACCGATGCAGATCGTCAACGTATTGAGCGTGTTCTTGTTGATTTCTTTAAACAGTAAAAATCTGCGGTTATAAAGAGAAAAAGTTTAAATTTGCTTAACCCAAATTTCAAATTTAATATGTTTGATCACCTCTTAACTATACTAAAAACCAGTGGTTTACTTAAAAAACTGCGCTCAGTTGGTTATCTCCCCATTTGGATTGTTTTTATTATAGACGTCTTCATCGTCATGCTTTCGGGCGTTATTACTCACATCCTTTTGCTTAATCTTTTAATTAAGTTTCAAAATAGCACAGTTACACTCATGGGTAATTTGACAATTTTAGCTGTCAATGCCTTATTTTTCATATTTTTTAGGACCTTTTCTGGCATTATAAGACATTCCACTTTTATTGACGGGGTAAAATTATTGCTATCCACTTCTGCTTCATTTATGTTCTTATTGGTGGTGAACTATTTTTGGGAATTTAATTTTGGTCAAAAAATTTACTTAAACTCCGCTCTTTTCATCAATTATGTCATTGCTTTTTCGTTGTTGTTCTTGTTTCGAATCATGGTCAAGTACCTGTTCGAATTATATACTTCTCTAGAAGATCAGAAAAAACGCATCAATGCGGTGATATATGGGGTAGATGCCAACGCCATCTCGGTGGCTAATGCGCTCAAAACCGAGATGCCGGCCCGTTTTAATTTACTTGGCTTTATAGACAACCAAAGCGATAACAAATCGGGCAGAAGCTTACTCAACTTGCCCATTGTAAATCACAATAGAAAAACCTACACCATATTACGCTCATTAAAAGCCGATGCGTTAATTATTGCCGAAAAAAGCCTAAGCAAAGCCGATACAATTGCCTTGGTTGAAGAATGCTTAGAATTTAATTTTAAAGTATTTACCGTTCCTTTAATTTCTGATTGGGAAGACCAAGAGCAAATTACAACCAAAATTAAGAATTTTGATATTTTGGATTTATTGGGACGAAAACCAATTGAGCTACAAACCGAGAATATTTCTTCTACCCTTAAAGGAAAAAAAGTGCGCCAAGTGATGCTATTTAATCCTGCAAAAATAATTTTAGTGGATCAAGCGGAGACTCCATTACATCACCTGCAATTGGAATTAGAAGAAGTCAATGACATACCTATACGTTCTTTTTTGGTTGATATTCGCGACAAAAGTTCCCTAGAAAAAGTATTCCTAAATTACAAACCCGACGTGGTTTACCACGCAGCTGCCTATAAACATGTGCCCTTAATGGAGTCCAATCCAATGCAAGCCATATACACCAATGTCTTGGGTACTATGAACTTAGCTGATTTATCCCTCAAATATGCAGTGCAACGCTTTGTGATGATTTCTACAGATAAAGCTGTAAATCCGAGCAATGTGATGGGTGCAAGTAAGCGAATTGCCGAAAAATATATTCAATCGCTTCACCACATTGATGTCAAAAGCAAGGAAGTTAGCACCAAATTCATGACCACACGTTTTGGAAATGTGTTGGGGTCAAACGGATCAATTGTGCCGTTGTTTACCAAACAAATTAAAGAAGGTGGGCCATTAACCATTACGCATCCCGATATTATTCGTTATTTCATGACTATTCCGGAAGCTTGTCAATTAGTATTAGAAGCATCTGCGATAGGAAACGGCGGTGAGATTTTTATTTTTGATATGGGTGAACCAGTAAAAATTATAGATTTGGCTCATAAAATGATCCGCTTGGCTGGGTTTATTCCTGAGCAGGACATAAAAATTAAAGTGATTGGCTTGCGACCAGGGGAAAAATTATACGAAGAGTTGCTTAATGACACCTCAAAAACATTGCCAACACCCAATGAAAAAATTGTGATTGCTGAAGAAATAGTAGAAAATCATCACGAAATTCGTATTGAAATTTCGGCGCTCATTCACCAAATGCATGACGCTTCAACCAATGAAATTGTGGTGCAAATGAAAAAAATCGTTCCTGAATTTATCAGCATGAATTCGGTTTATGAAACTTTAGATAATTAGCCTTTAGTATATTTACTATGAAAAAAATAGTCGTACTCCTGTTTTCCTTAGTTGTTTTACTGTCCTGTGCTTCCAAGAAAAAGGTTGTCTACCTCCAAGATATTGATCAAACCAAAAGCTACGACAGTTCTACTCTGTACGAGCCCAAATTGCAACCCGATGATTTGCTCAGTATCATCGTTTCGGCTGAAAATCCAGAATTGACGGTTCCCTTTAATTTACCGCAAATTCAAGGAAATTACGAAATCAACAACAACCAAAACGGAATCAAAACCTATTTAGTTGACAATTTTGGCTTCATCGAATTTCCAGTTATTGGAAAGTTAAAGTTGGGTGGACTCACCCGCACGGAAGCTACTGCCAAATTGGTAGTTGCTGTTGGAGAGTACATTAAAAACCCGATTATCAACCTTCGCATATTAAATTTCAAAGTATCGATTTTGGGCGAAGTGTTAAAACCCAGTTCATTTACCCTAAGTAGCGAACGCATTACGCTTTTAGAAGCGATTAGTATGGCGGGAGACTTAACCATTTATGGGAAACGAAACAACATCTTAATTATTCGCGAAGCCGAGGGAAAAAAAACCTATAACCGCGTTGATATCACAAAATCTGATTTTTTAAATTCTCCTTTTTACTATTTGGCTCAAAACGATATTGTGGTCGTTGAGCCTAACAAAACAAGAGTTAATGCCTCTGTAGTGGGGCCAAATGTTACGGCAACCATCTCTGCAATTTCGGTATTGGTTACCTTAATGGTCGTATTACTTCGCTAAATAACCGTCTATATTCATGCAAAAACTTCAGAATTTAGTTACCGAAAACAGAGACAAAAGTCTCAATATTAGCGAACAAATAGAAAAATACTTCATTCACTGGAAATGGATAGTTGCTGGCGCACTATTGAGTTTATTATTGGCTTTCCTCTATATCCGCTACACAGTTCCCATGTACAAAGCTTCGGCCAGTATTTTGGTGAAAGACGAATCAAAAGGTGGCGTGCAATCAGAATTACAGGCGTTCTCTGATTTGGGCTTACTTACCGGCGTGAAAAGCAACGTAGACAACGAAATTCAAATCTTAAAATCGAGAACCGTAATCGAGAAATCACTCAAAAAATTAAATTTTGATTTGATCTACTTTGAAGAAGCACGGGTTAAGGATGTCGAATTGTATAACGAATCACCGGTAAAACTGGTTATTTTAAACAATTCAGCTAATGTAGATCAAATGGCTGTTTCCTATGTAATCAAAGCCAAGGACAGTACTAGTTTTGAGTTGAGCATCAAAGACAAAAATACAATTGGCACGTTTTCCTACGGAGCAGTAATTCCAGTGAATTCGAATCAGATCATTGTAAACAAAACAACACATTTTGCGATTAAAGCCGACAAAAATTTTGTGATTACGGTATATAAAAGACGCCTAAAAGATGTGGTGGAAGGCTATCGTTCTCGTCTAGCTATAGCGCCGTTAAACAAAAACACGAACGTAGTCGAATTGAGCGTAAATGATCCGGTGCGAAAAAAAGCCGAAGATTTATTAAATACAATTATTCAAATCTACAACGAAGACGCGATAGCCGATAAAAAATTCGTATCCGAATCAACTCAAGCCTTTGTTGAAAACCGATTGCGCATCATCTCTGAAGAATTGGGTGATGTAGAAAAAGATGCCGAAGGCTTTAAAAAAGCCAATAAATTGACGGATATCGCATCAGAATCAGGAATATTTTTGCAGAACTCTTCCTATTTTGAAAAAGCATCTATCGAGACAGAGACCCAAATTAAAGTGGTGGCCTCCATGCTTGATTTCATGAAAACCAAAACCAAAGGCGAATTAATTCCAGTGAATATTTTGCCCGAAGAGGGAAATACGGCTACGCCACAAATTATTCAGCACAATGATTTGGTGTTGCAACGCAACCGAGTGAGTAAAGATGGCACCCCAAAAAACGCCATCATGATCAATTTGGATCAAAAAATTGCCGAATTGAGCCAAGGCATCAAAGAGAGTTTAAATCGTTTGCAAACCGGATTGAAAATTAAGTTGTTTGACATTGAAAAACAAAACAACCTGAATCAGGCCAAAATTTCGCGTGTACCTACCCAAGAACGCGAATTCCGAATTATAGATCGCCAACAAAAAATTAAAGAAACCTTGTATTTGTATTTATTGCAAAAACGAGAAGAATTGGCAATTTCTCTATCAGTTACTGCCCCAAATGCCAAAATTATTGATGCAGCCATGGCCACTTCGGTACCGGTTTCGCCCATTAAATACATTGTATACATCTTGTTTTTTGCCGGCGGAATTTTGTTGCCTATTTCTTTAATCTATATTTTAGATTTATTTGATACCAAAATCAAGTACCGCCAAGATATCGAAGGCAAAATACTGGTTCCGTTTTTGGGCGATGTGCCCGAATCTGATAACGAAGACGAGATTTTTAAAGCTTCCAGTCGTTCGAGTTCGGCTGAGGCCATTAGAATTGTGCGCACTAACTTAGATTTTATGCTCAGTGCGGTGCCCGATGGACAGGCCAAAACAGTTTTTGTAACCTCGACATTGCCTAAAGAAGGTAAGACCTTTGTAACTATGAATTTGGCCAGTACCATTGCCATGACCAATAAAAAGGTCTTGCTTATTGGATTGGATATTCGAAATCCAAAAATTGATCGTTACGTAAAATTACCAAGTAAGGGATTGACGAACTACTTGGCCAAA
>JAPLEX010000050.1:0-7405 GCA_026390995.1 Flavobacterium sp. | reverse complement strand
CAATCCTGTCGATTTGCTGATGAATCCTCGTTTAGGGGAGTTGTTCACTCAATTAAAGCAAGAATACGATTATATTGTAGTGGATACTGCGCCAATTACTTTGGTAACCGATACGACCTTGGTCGCCAAATATGCGGATGCCTTTATCTATGTAATCCGTTCGAATTACTTGGATAAACGTTTTCTAAAAGTGATAGAGGGATTCTTTATCGAGAAAAAACTACCCAACATGTCCATCTTATTAAACCGAACGGTTTGGCGAAAAGCCTACGGCTATGGTTACGGTTATGGCTATGGGTACGGCTATGGGTACGGCTATGGTTATGGGTATGGGTATGGGTACGGCGTAGAAGAGGTGAAAAAACCATGGTTTTCCAATCCGTTTGCAAAGAAAATAAAGGAGTAATATTCCAAGAACAACCCAAAAAAATCTATTATTTTCGGAAGACTTGGTTATTGGCTATGGCTTCTTTAAGGTTCTCTATGCCTTTGGTTTTTATGCGTTGAGATAAGCCTTTCAAGTGATTTTGGTGATGCACATCGGTACCTACAAAATCATAGATTCCTTTTTGCAGAATCGTTTCAGCAGCTTGGGCAACATTAGCGCCATAATAGCCTACAACTGACAACAAATTAAGCTGAAACAAACAACCTTGTTGCTTCAGTTTATGGTACTCACGCGTGTTTTGGTGGTAAAATAAATAGCGTTCCGGATGGGCCAAAACGGGTTTATACCCTTCCAATTGTATTTCGAAAATAATATCATACAATTGAATCGGCGCACTCAAGTAGGACATTTCTACCAAAACATAATTGTCTTTTAGCGTAAGTAAAGGTTCCCGGTGTAGTAATTCTAAAAAAGTGCCATCTAGTAAATATTCAGCAGCTGGAGACAGAGAGAAATTTTGATTGGCTTCTTGTAATTGTTTGTTGGTAGATTCAAAGTTTGCTTCAATCCCGGCCCGTGTATTTTCCCATACCGAACTCATCACATGCGGTGTAGCTATAAATTGATCGATTCCTAACGCTTGCATGCCGGTCATTAATTCTATTGAATCTTGAATAGTTTTGGCACCGTCATCAATTCCGGGCAACAAATGGGCATGAATGTCCACATGGTTGCTGGGAATTAAATCATTCAAAAAAGGTTTTCTACTGAGGAATGGAAACATGCTTTTTATTTATAATTGGCGCTAATTTAGGTATTTAGTTTTTGTTTCATGCAATAAATTATTGTAAACTGCAAATCTGCTTCAGTGAAATACGCAAATTCCGGTTTTATTACACGCGCTTTTAACCGATTGGTTTTCTTATATTTGTCCAGCTATGTTAGGAACTTCTCCCATGAATGCACAAAACACCCAACCTGAGTGGGATTTAATTATCAAGGCAAAATCGCCCGTATTGGACATGAAAATCCAAGATTTATGGCGGTACCGTGACTTATTGGTGGTTTTTGTGAAACGAGATTTTGTAAGTTTTTACAAACAAACTGTACTAGGTCCTTTATGGTTTTTTATCCAACCCTTGTTTACCACCCTCGTTTTTGCCTTTGTGTTTGGAAACTTGGCAAAAATTAGTACCGATGGCCTGCCTCAGTTTCTGTTTTATTTATCGGGAATTACAGCCTGGAATTACTTTGCCGATTGTTTAACCAAAACCAGTAGCGTATTTAAAGACAACGCCTCCATTTTTTCTAAAGTATATTTTCCGCGTTTAATTCTGCCCTTGAGTATAGTGGTGAGTAATTTGGTGCGGTTTGGAGTTCAACTCCTATTGTTACTCCTTGCAATTGCTTATTTTTCTATAAGCCAAGGGTTTAACTTGCGGTTTACGAACGCCTTACTTTTATTTCCTTTTTTGGTGTTGCTTATGGCCTTGTTGGGCCTTGGTCTGGGATTAATAATTACCGCATTGACTGCCAAATACCGCGACTTGACCTTTTTAATAAGTTTTGGTGTGCAGCTTCTCATGTACGGAACCACTGTAATTTATCCATTGAGTGCTGCGCCTCAAAAATATAAAAGTATCATCGCCCTCAATCCCATGACACCCATAATAGAAGCGTTTCGCTATGGGTTTTTAGGAAAAGGAAGTTTTAGTTCAGGAAGTATAGCTTATGCCACTTTTGCAACAAGTTTAGTACTGATTTTTGGATTGTTTTTGTTTAATCGTACCGAAAAGAATTTTGTTGACACTATCTAATGAGTAAGCCAGTTATAAAAGTAGAACAGCTATCCAAAGCCTACCAAATTGGTCAAATTGGTACCGGAACTCTCTCGCGTGATGTAGAGCGGTTTTGGACCACAAAAATTCTAGGAAAAGCTGATCCTTTTCTAAAAGTAGGCGAAACCAATGACCGTAGCAGCAAGAGCGAGAGTAACATAGTTTGGTCGCTCAAAGACATTAATTTTCAGGTAAATCAAGGAGAAGCTGTGGGTATTATTGGGAAAAATGGAGCAGGTAAAAGTACCTTGCTTAAAGTGCTTTCCCGCATAACTAGTCCAACCAGTGGCGAAATAAAAATTAAAGGCCGCGTAGCCAGTTTACTCGAAGTAGGTACAGGCTTTCATGCCGAATTAACTGGCCGAGAAAACATCTACTTAAATGGGGCCATATTAGGCATGACTCGCCGGGAGATCAAATCAAAATTAGACGAAATAATCGATTTTTCAGGTTGCGAACGCTACATCGACACCCCGGTAAAACGCTACAGTAGCGGTATGACCGTGCGTTTAGCCTTTGCTGTGGCCGCTCATTTAGAACCCGAAATACTCATAGTAGACGAAGTATTGGCAGTGGGTGATGCTGAATTTCAGAAAAAAGCCATTGGTAAAATGCAAGCCATTTCAAGAGGCGAGGGGCGTACCATTTTGTTTGTGAGCCACGACATGACTGCCATTACGGCCTTGACCAATTCGGTATTAATTATGAACCAAGGCCATATTTCACAAAAATTCCCTACCGAACAAGCCATTCAGCAGTATTTAAAAACCGATTTGTTTCCCGCTATTGCTTTTTCTAACCGAAAAACCGAAGGCGATTTATTTATAGAATCCATAACTCTTGATGATAATGACAGCCTGCAACAGCAATTGGTGGTGGGCAATCCCGTTCGCATGCGTTTTAGCCTTAATCGAACAATTCCAAAAAAAGACATCGGAGCATTGGCTTTTTATGTGGTGTTTCGCAACGAATTAAATTTCCCGGTGTTCACCCTATCCAATCGCTATGATGCAACTTTTGATAGCGAATCGGCAACTGAGATAAAATACATTAGCTGCGAATTGCCTCAGTTTACACTCACCGAGGGAAAGTACCGCGCGACCACTTGGATGGCCTTTAAAAATGGATTTTGTGATGAAATTACCGATGCCTTTGAGCTCGAAGTGATTTCCTCTGATTTCTTTAAAACCGGACAAATGCCTATAGCACGCAAACACGGGGCTTATTTACTAACCCAAAAATGGTCTGCCCAATGATCGCACATAAAATCAGGAGCCTCTTGTATAAAAAATACCAGGTGAGTTTCTCCAAAACAGGTGATGATATTCAACTCATGAAGTTGATCCAAACCACTTCACCAGGTGCTTATGTAGATGTAGGTTGTTGGCATCCGTATAAGGCATCCAATACCTATTATTTTTATTTGCGCGGTTGGAAAGGCATTTGTATCGATCCAAATCCTGCATTGCAAGAACTCTATGCTCGTTATCGTCCTACGGATATTTTTGAAAATTGCGCCATCGGAGACCAACAAGAACCTCTTGATTACTATATGCTGCATGATCCGCACAGCTCCATGAACACCTTAGATCGATCATTTATTGAAAAACATAAGTTGTTAACACAAATCAAAGAAGTAAAATCAATACCCATGTATAGCTTGACCTCGGTATTGTCTAAGTATTTAAAACCTTCTGACCGATTGGATTTTTTTGATATTGATGTAGAAGGCTTTGATCTTGAAGTACTGAAAACCAACGATTGGAATTGCTATCGCCCCAAAATTGTGGTTATCGAAACCGACACACCCTTGCAAACCGATTTTCATTCCCCGCTCTCCAATTTTCTAGATGGAGTACAGTATCGATTGATCGCTAAATCGGTGATAAACCAAGATTTAGGAAATTTATTTTACATTGACACTACTCTTTAAGCATGCGCGTAGGCCATAATCCACATAAAGACCAATTACTTCCTGAGGATACCTTTACGCATCAGGTGGTGATTCCGGTGCATATTCCACAGCAAGATGGCTATTTTAAAGACAGTTTACAAGTGTTGCAACGCTGCCTTGAATCCCTGCTATTGACAAGTCATTCGGCTACTTTTATTACAGTGGTCAATAATGGTAGTGATGCAGTAACCACTCAATTTTTAACCCAATTATGGGCACAAGGTAAAATACATGAACTTATTCATACAACTGCGATCGGTAAAGTAAATGCTTTGCTTAAAGGAATTGTGGGTCATCGCCATCCCTTGCTCACCTTGGCCGATAGTGACGTCCTGTTTTTGCCTGGATGGCAACAGGCTACTCACGAGGTTTTTCTGGCTTTTCCAAAAGCGGGAGTAGTGGGCATTGTGCCGCAATATCGTTTGTTTTTACAGCATTGTTCTAATGTATTGTTTGATTTATTTGCTTCTAATCAACTTCGTTTTATTCCGGTGCACGATCCACTCTCGATTGAAAAATTTCATCAAAGCCTAGGTTGGGGACCTTCCAATCCGGTGCATGGTCAACTCACTTTAGGGGTAGAATCACCTTCAGGATTTACTGCCTACGTGGGCTCTGGGCATTTTGTAGCAACCTACAAGCGTTCCTTGTTTGATTCGATTCATTCGTTTACCGATTATAAAATGGGAGGAACAAGCGAAACCTATCTTGACGAATTGGCTTGGCGCAAAAACACCTGGCGACTCACTACCTATGCCAATTTTGCCTACCACATGGGGAACGTTTACGAACCTTGGATGAACGACATCAAATTTGTTCAAGAACAAGCCCTTCTTCCAGCTATTCCGGAAGTTCCTTTATCAACTGCGTCTGCAATTTCTATATTGGTAAAACACAAATTATTTAAAAAGATTTTAAAAATACGGGTTGTGAAAACTTGGTTTTATCGCAACAAAGGTTTGACAAAAGCTCAAGCTACTTCCTATTAATTCCGATGTAAATGGAATCTTCAACCGCTACTTTTGCCTTCCTAATCGCCACCAAAAATCGGTGCCAAGAGCTCCTGTATACCTTAAACTCATTAGCACCTTATCTAGCTAATCCGGCCGTGCACTGTGTGGTATTTGATGACGGTTCTACCGACGGAACTTCGCAAGCCATACAAGATCATTTTCCTGCCGTTGAACTTTGGCGTAATGATCATTCCAAAGGGTATTTGTATTGCCGCAACCAACTACTCAACCAAGTGGATGCAGATTATTTGATATCACTAGATGATGATGCTCATTTTTTAAGTGACCAGGTACTCGAATTGATCCAACAAAATTTTGAAAACCAACCCAAAGTTGGCGTATTGGCCTTTCGTATTTTTTGGTCCACACAATTGCCCAAATCAATGGTTTCTTCTGATGTACCCCAAGCGGTAAACAGTTATGTGGGATGCGGTCACGTGTGGCGAAAAACGGCCTGGCAGTTGATTCCAAACTACCCCGAATGGTTTCAGTTTTATGGAGAAGAGTATTGGGCTACTTTGCAGTTGTACCAACAGGGGTATACTGTGTACTATGTGCCGCAAATTTTGGTCCACCATCGGGCAGATCAGTCCAAACGTGCACAAAACAAAGAAGAATTTAATTTTCGATACCGCTATTCGTTGCGTGCAGGTTGGTATACGTTTTTTTTACTTTATCCACTGCGACAAGCCATTTATTTTTGGATCTATTCGCTTGCAAAGCAACTGCAAAAATTAATTTGGAAGCGGCAGCTCAAGATAGTCAAACCCCTTTTTGGGGCATTGCTCGATTTGTTTAGGCAGCTGCCTTTGATAATTCAAAATCGCAGCCCATTACAGGCTCCTCTTTTCAAACAATTCCAACAATTAAACGAAGCCAAAATCTATTGGAATCCAGAAAAATAGTTATTTTTACTCGGCTTTACGAGCAGAAGTATGAAGAACATTGCACTCATTCCGGCACGCGAAGGATCCAAACGATTAGAAGGTAAAAACACCAGGTTGCTCGGAGGAATTCCATTGATTGCGCACAGTATTCTCTATGCCCAACAATTTTCCGACTTGATCGAGGCAGTTTTTGTCTCGACGAATGATCCCGAATGCAAAGCTGTAGCCCTTGAATTTGGCGCTCAGGTTATTGACCGACCAAACGAATTGGCCACTGACGAATCGCCAACCTATACCTGCTTGCAACATGCGCTTGCTCAACTGGAAAACGCAGTAGAAACCATTTGTCTGTTGCAACCCACAAATCCGTTGCGTCCCGCCAATTTATTGCCAGAGGCGTATGCGTTATATACCCAACAAGCAGCTAGCAGTTTGTTTACAGTGAGCCGATCGAAGCATAAATTGGGCAAGCTCAACAACCATCGTTTTTATCCGTTTAATTATTCCATCGGCCAACGCAGCCAAGAGTTGGAACCTTTGTATTTTGAAAATGGCTTGCTGTATATTACTACTCCGGCCGTATTGCAACAAGATATGGTGTTTAATTCTGATGCCGTTCCCTTTGCAGTAGAGCATCCGTTCGCGCAGGTAGACATCGATACCCTGGCTGATTTTGAATATGCCGAATATGTAGTCCAAAAACAGATTAGTTAATATGAATCCATCCATCACTATAGCGGGCCGAAAAATTGGTCCAGATTATCCTCCACTTGTCATTGCCGAAATTGGCATCAACCACGAAGGTTCGCTCGAATTGGCCAAACAATTTGTTGATGCCGCAGCACGTGCAGGTGTCGAAATCGTGAAACACCAAACCCATATTGTAGCAGACGAAATGAGTGGGGCCGCCAAAAAAGTGATCCCCGGAAATGCCGATGTTTCGATCTATGAAATCATGGAACGCTGTTCGCTCAACGAAGACGACGAATTTGCCCTCATGCAATATGTGCAAGCCAAAGGAATGATTTTTATCTCAACCCCTTTTTCACGTGCCGCTGCCAACCGCTTGGAAAAATTTAACGTTCCAGCCTACAAAATTGGTTCGGGCGAATGCAACAATTACCCTTTGTTGGAGCACATTGCTTCATTTGGTAAACCGGTTATTTTGAGCACCGGAATGAATACCCTAGCGAGCATTCAAAAAGCAGTAGCCATATTTAACAAACACCAGGTGCCAGTGGCCCTCTTGCACACCACCAATTTATATCCTACACCCACTCATTTGGTGCGTCTTGGCGCGATGAGGCAAATGCACGAAGCCTTTC
>JAPLEX010000059.1 GCA_026390995.1 Flavobacterium sp. | reverse complement strand
TTTCTTGGTTGCATTTTTGTGGATTTACCTGTATAAAAAAGTAACACTACCTTATGAACGCCCGCTCAAAAAACCACATTATTTTGGTTTCTCGGTAGTGAGTTTTTTGCTAGTCGTGGCTATGATAATTGGAGGGATTCGCGGAGGAGATTTCAGCAAAGCAACCCGACCGATTAATATTTTGGACGCCAGCAAGCACGTGAAAAATCAGGTGCATGCCGATGTGGTGTTGAATACGCCCTTTGCGATTATTCGAACCTTGTTTAGCAACAGTTTCATTAAAACTAAGTATGCTGGAATTACCGAGGCGGTTGTTGCCCAAAAGATTCAGCCCATTAAGCAGTATCACAACAATCCGCCTACGAAACCCAATATTGTGGTGTTTATTTTGGAAAGTTATGGTCGGGAATATTCGGGTGCGTTCAATGGCAATTTAAAAATTCCGGGTTACAAAAGCCATACGCCTTTTATCGATTCCTTGGCGCAGCACAGTTTGATTTTTCGCAACGCCTATGCCAATGGCCGTCAATCCATACACGGGATGTCCTCGGTATTAGCTGGGATTCCCTCCTTTAAAGATGCGTTTACTTCGTCGCCCTATCCCAAACAAAAGATTGAATCCTTGGTTTCAACACTCGAAGGAATTGGCTATACCACCTCATTTTTTCACGGCGCAGCCAATGGTTCGATGGGATTCCAAGGCTTTGGTAATATTTTGGGTTTTGATGCCTATTACGGCCGCACCGAATTTAATGACGATTCACAATTTGATGGCTTTTGGGGCATTTGGGACGAACCGTTTTTTCAGTTCATGAAACGCACGATTGACACACAGAAAGCGCCCTTTTTCTCTACCATTTTCACGGTTTCCTCGCATGAGCCTTATATTATTCCCGAAAAATATAAAACCCGTTTTAAAGAAGGCGAATTGGTGATGCACAAATGTGTCGAATACACCGATTTTGCGTTGCAGCAATTTTTTAAGTCGGCCAAAAAAGAGCCTTGGTTTGCCAACACGATTTTTGTTTTTGTAGCCGATCACGGGAACCAAACCTATTACAAAGAATACCAAAAACCGATTCAGCGTTTTGCGGTGCCGATTCTATTTTATAAACCCAACAGTAACTATTTGGGCGTGAATGACGATTGGGCCCAGCAAATTGATATTTATCCCACACTTTTGGATATGATTGGCTACCCCAAACCGTTCAGAAGTTGGGGCCGCAGTTTGCTCGACAACTCAACCGAGCCTTTTGTGATTAATTCTACGGGAACGATTTATCAATTTGCCAAAGGCAACTTCATTTGCACTTTTGATGGCCAAAAAGTTTTGGGTTTTTATGACAAAAATGACAAAGGGTTGACGCACAATTTAATCGGGAAGCGCACCCCCGAAATGAACGAACTCGAATTGCATTGCAAGGCCTTTATTCAAGACTATATGCAGCGCATCGTCGATAAAAAAATGTACACCAAATAACCGAAAATGATGAAAAGTACCCGTAAAAAAATTGCTGTTGTTCTTGGAATAATCCTGCTTGTAGCAGTTGGAAAATATGTCTACGACATGAACATCAACCACAATTTTGAAGTGATTACCGAAGGAAAAGTATACAAATCGGGGGTAATTCCGCCCGATCAAATTGCCGATTACGTGGCCAAATACCACATCAAATCGATCATTGATTTGCGTATGCCCGGCACCAACGATTTGGTGTTGAATCCCGAAAACCCTGGTGAATTAAAAGCCGAGCGTGATGCCGTAGCTAAAATTAAGGGCGTGAATTATTTTCCAAATCCTTCGAAGCAAGTTCCAAACGGCAAAAATATTGCGGTTTTCAGATCTATTTTAGACAACAAAGCCAATTATCCGGTTTTGATACACTGTTACCACGGCACCGGAAGAGCCGAATTGTATTCAGCCATTTACCGCATGGAATACGAAAATTTCACCAACGAAGAAGCCCGAAAGGGTGTGCGTACGCTCGTTAAATTCAGCTCGTTTGACGACGGAAAACCCAAAGGCGAGTACTTGAAAGCGTACAAAACACGCAAGCAGTTACAAGAAAAATAAGTAAAAGTTAAGCAAAGAAAAAAGCCGTTTTGATCCACTTCAAAACGGCTTTTTTTATTTTACGATTGGCGTTCTTCCACCCATTTTCTAGCATTCACAAAAGCTTCGATCCAAGGGGAAACTTCGTCTTGACGGTCTTTCGGGTAATGTGCCCAGTTCCAAGGGAAAGTAGAGCGCTCAATGTGCGGCATCATCACCAAATGACGACCGGTCACATCACATAGCATCGCGGTATTGTAATCGGATCCGTTTGGATTGGCCGGATAAGTGTTGTAGCCGTATTTGCCTACAATTTGGTAGCGGTCTTCGGCATACGGCAAATGGAATTTTCCTTCGCCATGCGAAATCCAAACGCCCAACGTACTTCCCGCTAAACTGTGCAACATCACCGATTTGTTTTCTTGTATGGTAACTGAAGTAAAATTACTTTCGTGCTTGTGGCTGTCGTTGTGTTTCATTTTACCGTGAATTTCATGCTCCGGATTGATCACTTCGAGTTCCATAAACAACTGACATCCGTTGCAAATTCCCACCGATAAGGTATCCTCGCGTTTGAAGAAATTGGTCAAGGCCGTTTTGGCTTTTTCGTTGTACAAAAAGGCGCCTGCCCAACCTTTGGCACTGCCCAATACATCGGAGTTTGAGAAACCTCCCACGGCACCAATAAATTGCACATCTTCTAGGTTTTCACGACCCGAAATTAAGTCGGTCATGTGAATGTCTTTTACTTCAAAACCGGCCAAATACATCGCGTTGGCCATTTCGCGCTCGGAGTTGCTTCCTTTTTCGCGAATAATTGCCGCTTTCGGTTTTTGAGCAGGAGTAAGTACAGAATTAAGCACCGGTTTTTTTCCGTCAAAATGAGCGGGAAAAGCATACTGCAATGACTGATTTTTATAATTGGTAAAGCGCTCTTGGGCTTTGTTTTGCTGGGTTTGTTTTTGGTCTAATAAATAGGATGTTTCAAACCAGGTATCACGCAAATGGGCAATCGATAATCGGTAGTGCTCAAATTCCAAATAGGGAGAAGTGGTAACCGATCCAATTTTAAAGTACTCCAATTCAGCCAACGCCGTCTCAACCACTTCATCGTTTTTAGCTTGAAATACGATGCCAATGTTTTCAGCAAACAATAGTTTTACCAGATCTTTTTCGGGCAGGCTGCTCAAATCTAATGTCGCTCCCAATTGGGTGTCGGCAAAACACATTTCCAATAAGGTTGTGATTAATCCACCACTGCCAATGTCGTGGCCGGCTACAATTTGATCTTGTAAAATGAGTTGTTGGATGGTAGTAAAGGCCGTTGCAAAAAAGGCACTGTTTTGAATGGTTGGCGCTGCATCGCCTAATTTATTTTGGGTTTGTGCAAAAGAACTTCCGCCCAATTTGTGGCTGTCTTGTGATAAATTGATATAGTAAATACTGCCGCCGTTAGCCTGTAAAACCGGTTCAACCACCTTGGTGATGTCGGTGCAGTTTCCGGCCGCTGATATGATTACAGTTCCGGGAGCCAACACCTCGCCATCGGGGTATTTTTGTTTCATCGACAAGGAATCTTTTCCCGTAGGAATGTTGATGCCCAAGGCAATGGCAAATTCCGAACAACTTTCTACTGCCGCATACAAACGTGCATCTTCGCCTTCGTTTTTGCAGGGCCACATCCAGTTGGCCGAAAGCGATACACCGGCTAATCCATTGTGAATCGGTGCCCAAACTAAATTGGATAGTGCTTCACCAATGGCATTTTTACTGCCCGCAACCGGATCAATCAAGGCGGCAACTGGTGCATGACCTATTGAGGTCGCCACACCTTCTTTGCCGGCGTAATCCAACGCCATCACGCCCACATTATTCAAGGGCAATTGCAACGGTCCAGCACATTGTTGTTTGGCTACTTTTCCGCCTACACAACGGTCAACTTTGTTGGTAAGCCAGTCTTTACAGGCCACGGCTTCTAGACATAACAGCTGATGAATGTAATTTTCTAATTCTTCTATTTTGTACCCAATAGGGCTGTAAGAACGCGTGATTGTTTTGTCGTGCATCACCAATTTAGGTGAACTTCCAAACATGTCTTCCAAGGCCAAATCCATCGGTTTTGCTCCAGTTTTGGCTGATTCAAAGGTGAAGCGGTGGTTTTGGGTTACTTCGCCAACTTCATACATCGGGGCTCTTTCTCTGCTGGCAATTTGTTGTAGCAAATCCAAGTCTTTTTGGCCAATCACCAAGCCCATGCGTTCTTGGGATTCGTTGCCAATTATTTCTTTGGCCGAAAGGGTAGGATCACCTATCGGTAATTTGTCCAGGTTGATGTGTCCGCCGGTTTCTTCAATCAATTCTGATAAGCAGTTCAAATGCCCGCCAGCTCCGTGATCGTGTATAGAAACAATGGGATTGTGGTCGCTTTCTACCAAGCCGCGAATGGCATTGGCTGCGCGTTTTTGCATTTCGGGATTGGATCGCTGAATGGCATTCAATTCAATTCCAGAACTAAATGCCCCGGTATCGGCTGAGGATACGGCAGCTCCACCCATACCGATGCGGTAATTGTCGCCACCCAAAATCACGATGGCATCGCCGGCTTGGGGTTTGTGTTTGATGGATTGGTCCAATTTACCGTAACCAATTCCACCGGCTTGCATGATCACTTTGTCAAAGCCTAATTTACGGGCTTGGGCAATCGTGGCTTCGGTTTGTTCGTTGTATTCAAAGGTCAAAACCGAACCACAGATAAGCGGCTGACCAAATTTATTGCCAAAATCAGAAGCCCCGTTTGAGGCTTTGATTAAAATATCCATAGGCGTTTGGTACAACCAAGGGCGAGCCGGCATGGCTTGTTCCCAAGATTGCGATTCACCTTGCAAACGCGAATAACTGGTCATGTAAACCGCTGTTCCAGCCAAAGGCAACGAACCTTGTCCACCGGCCAAACGGTCGCGAATTTCTCCTCCAGATCCCGTAGCCGCGCCATTAAAAGGCTCTACAGTAGTAGGAAAATTATGGGTTTCGGCTTTTAGGGAAATCACCGAATCAAAATCTTTGTTCTCGTAGTAGTCCGCTTTTTCGGGGCTTTTGGGCGCAAATTGTGTTACACGAGGTCCTTTCACAAATGCCACATTGTCTTTGTAGGCCGATACAATGTCGTTGGGATGTTGTGCCGAGGTTTCTTTGATGAGCTTAAACAACGAACGTTCTTTGGTTTCTCCGTCAATTACAAAAGTGCCGTTAAAAATTTTGTGGCGGCAGTGTTCTGAATTTACTTGCGAAAACCCAAACACTTCTGAATCAGTTAGTTTTCGACCAATTTTGATCGCCACACCATTTAAGTACTCTACTTCTTCGGGGCTCAACGAAAGGCCTTCCGCTTGGTTGTATTGGGCAATATCGTCGATGTAAAGTATCGGTTCTGGCGCATGTTCTATGGTGAATATTGATTGGTCTAAGGTCGAATATTTTTGAGACAACATCGGATCAAAAGCAGTAAAATCGGCTTCCACTTGCAGAAATTCTTCGATGCGTTCAATTCCTGCAATACCCATGTTTTGGGTGATTTCAACCGCATTGGTACTCCAAGGGGTAATCATGCTGGCCCGAGGACCCACAAAAAAATCCGCAAGTACGGATTTAGGTTGTGAAGAAGAATCTGCCTGTAATTCTGCTTGAAAAAGCCAGTTTAATTTACTGATGGTTTCTGCCGAAAATTCCGTTTGCGAAGCGACGGCAAATACGGTTTTACTTTCGTTTCCGAAGAAATAAATCATGAGTTGTGATTTTGATTCGTTGTTGATCTAAACCGATACAACGAATGTAGTTGTTGTGTGCGCAAATTTAATTCAAAATTCGGCAAGGCACAACCGGCAGTTATCAAACTTTATAAACAATTAGTTCGGAAAATCGGCCGCGATATAAGCGCCCAAATCGGGTGCCGTAACAGTGCTTCTCGCATTTCCACGAATGTCAAACCCAATTAAATATAACAAATTGCCTTTTTGGTAGGCCCCAGAACTGGAATCAATATTTAATTGATTGGTGTAAGGATCAAAGAATTTAGGATCTTGATTTTTGAGGTTGCCATTTTGTTCCAGGCGAATGAAGTTGTAGTTTTCGTTGGTAGACAAGACCGTACCCGCGTCTCTAAATTTGATTAAACAATGTTGAAAATTTGATTCGAAGGCTATTTCATTATGATCGGGCGCTTTGTCAAGCAATAGGCCGATGGCATTTTGGCTGTAAATGATGCTGTTCTTGAATTCTGCGTGGGTGAGGGGCGCAAAGCTTAGCGATTGATCACTATTTTCTTGGTAATTGCTAAGCGAAACAGCCAATTGACGCGTGCTGCTCCAGTTGTTGTTGATGGTCGCATGGGTAAAATCATAACTTCCGCCCACCGCGGCCAAACAGGCTTGCCCTGCATAATTGATTACGGTATTTATGCTTTTAATGATTGCGTTTCTAGCTAAAATACCCACATTGGTGTTATTGTATATTTGTGAATTATCAAGTAATAAATTACTATTTTCGACCAATAAGCCCACCGTCGCATTTTTGATGGTGGCATGATTAATAAAACTGTTACTGCTGGGTCGCAACCAAATGGTACCCCATTGGCCCGGTACATCAGCAAATCCAGGTTCCAAACGATCGCCCTCAAAGATTACTTCATTGGCCAGAGGATTGGCCGGATCAAGTGAGGGAGCGCCATTTATTTGTAAACTAGATCCCGGTTGTGCAATTAAGCCCGATTCGGCATGAAAATGCACCCGAGCTCCCGCATCAATGGTGAGTGTTTTGTTGTTGGGGATCCCAGCGTAGCCATAGACCACGTAGGGTTTTTGATTGGTGAACTGAAATTCATTGCCGTGATTGGGGTCGTTTTCGTCGAGCTCAAAGCCGTTGACACGCACTTCGGCTCCGGTTTCGTCTATCCCCAACAGTAAAGATTCTTTGCTGCCGTCGGCAAATTTTTTGGGATATAAAAAAATCGCATCTTGAATAAGCGTAACCAAATTTACCTTTTGCAAATTGGATCCGCCATCAAACAATATTTCGTCGGTGTACAAAAATTGGGTTTGATTTTGGGCCGCATATTGGGCGATATCTACCGTGGTTTCAATAAAAACAAACAAGCTGTCGTTGGCCAACAACTCGACGTTGGTGAATAATTTTCCTTCGCCAATGCCGTCTCCATTTTCGTCTTGGCCGGTCAATCCGTCTACCATCATGCGGTATTTGGAATCGCTTTTGCCCATGCGAATCGTGGGAATCGTGATGTCTTTACCGCTGTTATTATACACTTTCAAACGATACGTGCTTGATCCGATGTTGGTGAAAACGGTATCCAAATAAATGGTGTCTTTAGAAAAAGTGAGTGTACCGTTGCTGGGAACCGTCTCAAAATCTTTGCGACAAGAAGTAAGCGAAAGGAGTACAAGACTGATTAATAATAGAAGTGCGCTGCGCATGGATCAATATTTTGGTAAAAATAGGGATTAAATTGAGAAAGACAAGGGGGGGAGGTGGTAGGTTTTAGGTGGTAGGATTTAGGTTATGAATTATGAGTTATGAGTTATGAGTTTTTTCTGAGAACCGTCTGTTTTCTTTTGTCTTTTGGTCTCTCATCTATTTTGTATCCATCGCAAGAATTGGAATTTGGAATTTTTATATTGGAATTTACAATTTAGAATTCATCACATTCTGTTACCTCAGTTTAATTCTATAAACTCCCAAACCTGCAAGATATTGTTTTAAATTTGCGCAAAATTGAACAAATGGAGTTTAACAAAGAACAGATTTTAGAATGGTGCAACTCGTTTGCGTCGCGTACGCTCATGGGTACCTTGAACATCCAATACATTGATGCCGGACCCGATTTTCTTGTGGCGACCATGCCGGTAAATCCAAGTGTGCACCAGCCCATGGGATTGTTGCACGGCGGAGCCTCAGTGGCCTTGGCCGAAAGTGTGGGCAGCGCGGCTTCGATGTTGTTTGTGAATCCAGAAAAATCAGAGGTGCGGGGAATTGAAATCTCGGCCAATCATGTGCGTGCCAAAAGAGAAGGAATGGTAACAGCAACAGCGCGTATCATGCACCAAGGCCGTTCGGTGCATTTGTGGGAAATTAAAATCACCGACGAAGCCGGCAAGCTCATTTCGATTTGTAAATTGACCAACATGGTCTTGCCCAAAAAAGGATAAAATGAAGGCACTCTTGGCGCAAATAGAAGCGCAATACCAAAACCAATTGCCTTTTGTGGTGTTTCGAAAACCTCATAAAAATAAGGTGAAAGCCTATTTGCAATTGGATGCTACCCCATATACATCCGCAAATTTTCAAGAGGCAGGATTTGTATTTGCCACTTTTGATGGAACATCCAATTACTGCATTCCGACTCAAAAATCCCAAGTTCTAGTAGCGGAATTTGAAGCCTCAACTGCAACCCTATTTTCCGTTGATACTCCTTTTGTGGAATCTGCAAAAGTTGATTTTGAATCGCTCGTTTCTAAAGCCATTTCGAGCATACAAACAGGCCAATTTGAAAAAGTGGTTCTTTCGCGAAAAGAACTAGTAGCTTGGCCTGATATTGAATTGGCTGCGCTAATAAATCGATTGTTTTCATTGTATCCTACGGCTTTTTGCTATGCTTGGTTTCATCCGGATACAGGACTTTGGCTAGGTGCCAGTCCCGAGCAATTGGTAAAAATTCAAGTCCAAACAATACATACGATTGCCTTAGCGGGCACCCAAAAATTTACTGAAAATCCCAGATGGGGCGCAAAAGAAAAACAGGAACAGCAAGTGGTTACCGATTACTTGGTCGCGCAACTTCAGCCGTTTTGCGAACGCCTTAAACTTACTGGTCCCCATACCCAGCAAGCGGGATCTTTACTTCATCTCAAGACCGAAATTAGAGCGCAGTTGCATACCGGTTTTTCTTTACAAAATTTGCTGCAACAGTTGCATCCAACCCCAGCCGTATGTGGCATGCCCAAAGCTGCTGCCTTGCAATTTATAGGCCAAGAAGAAGGCTATGATCGTCAATTTTATAGCGGATTTTTGGGCGAAATTCTGGGCAACAACCAAGTCGATTTATTTGTTAATTTGCGCTGCATGAATTTGACAAATGAGCAGGCGCATATTTATGTGGGCTGTGGCATTACCAGCGGCAGTTTGCCTGAATCGGAATTTGCCGAAACAGTACACAAAGCACAAACCATGAAACAAGTACTCATGTACTAATACTATATTATGATGAAAGTTGATATACTTGCCTTTGGTGCGCATCCCGATGATGTCGAATTGGGTTGTGGTGGCACCTTGGCCAAAGAAGTTTCTTTAGGGAAAAAAGTAGCTATTGTTGACCTTACTCGAGGCGAATTGGGCACTCGTGGTTCGGTGCCTATACGCGATGCCGAAGCACAAAAGGGAGCAGACGCCATGGGTGTTCAATGGCGGGAAAATTTGAATTTTCGCGATGGTTTTTTTGTAAATGACGAAGCCCACCAACTCGAAGTGATCAAGATGATTCGCAAATACCAACCCGAGGTAGTGTTGTGTAATGCTATCAAAGACCGCCACATCGATCACGGCAAAGGCAGTCAATTGGTTTCGGATGCCTGTTTTTTATCTGGGTTAATAAAAATTAAAACCGAATACAACGGACAAGTCCAAAAAGCTTGGCGTCCGAAACACATCTACCATTACATTCAATGGGAAAATTTGGAACCTCATTTTGCGGTAGATATTAGTGGATTTATGACACATAAATTGAATGCTGTACAGGCCTATTCATCCCAATTTTTCAACCCCAATGCCGATGAACCAGAAACGCCCATCTCGTCGGTAAATTTTAGCGACAGCATTACCTACCGAGCACGCGATTTAGGCCGATTGATAGGCGTTGAGCACGCCGAAGGCTTTACGGTAGAGAGGTGTTTGGCCGTCAATAGTTTAGCCGATTTGAAGTAAAAATATTGGTTTTTTCTTTGTGTACGTAAAAGTTTTACAATACATTTGCGCTCGTAAAAATGGTGGTTGTAGCTCAGTTGGTTAGAGTAGTGGTTTGTGGTGCCGCGGGTCGCCGGTTCGAGCCCGGTCAGCCACCCAGGATTTCAAAAGCTCCAGGTTTTCTTGGGGCTTTTTCTTTTTTTATGGTTGTCGGTTCTTGGTTTAGAAGTATACTAAGAACTTTTTGGGTTTTCAATACCCGTTCAATTAGTTTTGTTTTATCAGTTTTGAGGTATACCTGCTTTTTTCATTTTTGAGCACCAAAAAATAAAGCCCAGAAGGCATTGCGCTAATGTCGATTGACTGACTCTCAAATAACAGATCGCATTGCCGTATCAATTTTCCGCTGCTTGAATAAATAGACAATTGGCTATTTGCCAATGGAGTATTAATTATAACTTGGTTTTTTGCAGGATTCGGATAAAATAAGAGGCCATCAACGTCGGTTTCGGTTGTCCCTAAGATACATCCAGGCAATTGACTCCAACTGAAAGGGCCTAATCCTATCGTGTTTTCATCAGTGGTTGCAGTTCCTCCTCGATTGGAATAATTCATATTACAATAGGTGGCATTTCCATTCGGAAAGTTGTTGATTGAAGTAAAAAATCCAGTTGGAGTTGAACTTGAATTAGCGTTGTTAAATGGATATTCTTTTCCAGTACCGTTTATCGTTATATTTTCAAAAGCAAGATTATAGATGCCATCGCCCGCTTTTTTTTGAATCAAAAGGGCATCACATTTGGAATCTATAATGTCAATATTCGACAACTTGATGTTTTTTACTTGAGTTCCAGCATTGGAAGAACAAAAAATATCGATGGCACCAACCCGTTGATTATACAAGTCATTTTGAGTTCCTGAACCAATGATCGTAATGTCGTGTAATTCATTCAACCCCGATGCATTAAAACCAACCCCAGAAAAATTATTACTCAGTCGTATACCCGATTCGAG
>JAPLEX010000076.1 GCA_026390995.1 Flavobacterium sp. | reverse complement strand
TGCACAAGCCAAAAAAGAGACATTGAAATCTAAATTGGCTCAATTAGGAATTAATGCCAATAATTTATCTTCTAAAAATATCGCTTCAAATATTGCTATATCAGCACCGATAAGCGGTTACATTCAGCATATCAATTTAAGTATGGGTAAATTTGCCGATGCAAACGCTGTACTATTTGAAATCATCGACAATCGATTTTTACTTTAGCGATGCTAATGATGTTTCTCATTCGCACCCAGCTAAAATTTATGCTATCAATAAAGCTTTTGAACCTAACGAACAAGCTATAATAGTTCACGCCAAAATAAACGAAACCACAGAAACAATTTTACCCGGAATGTATGTAGAAGCAAGAGTGAAAATCGATAATGCTAATACAAAGGCACTACCAACAGAGGCAATTGTTAATAATGGAAACGACCATTTTATATTTGTAGCAACAGGCAAAAACACCTTTCAACAAATAAAAGTAAGCATTGGCGCAACCGATTTGGGCTATACAGAAGTAAAAGTAATCGATGAAGTTCCTGCAAACGTAAAAGTAGTTATCAAAGGAGCATATTATCTTTTATCAGAATTAACAAAAGGTAGCGGAGAAGAATAGTAATTAATTAAAAATAATAAAAATGAAGAATGTATTAAAATCAGCACTAGTATTAATTACTGTATTTTTAATTTCAAATGCAGCGATTGCACAAAAAACGAATCAGAAAGCGGTTATAAAAACAACATTGCATTGCGACCATTGTAAAGAATGTGAAACGTGTGGGCTAAAATTTAAAACAGAAATGTTAAAAATTAAAGGAGTAAAGATGTATGAGCTAGATGATAAAAAAATGACATTTACAGTATATTACAATCCTAATAAGACTGATTTGCAAACTATAAAAATTGCAATTTCAAAGTTAGGTTATGATGCCGACGAAGTAAAGGCAACATCAGAAGGTTTAGCAACCTTAGATGGTTGTTGTAAAGTTTAAAATAGCCTATAAGTGAAATCGATAACAAAAACAGTATATGTTCTCTCTATTGTAAGTCTTTTTACTGATACGGCAAGTGAAATGCTATATCCAATTATGCCTATCTATTTAAAAACAATCGGATTTTCAATTGTTTTAATCGGAGTTTTGGAAGGATTTGCAGAAGCTTTGGCAGGATTAAGTAAAGGGTATTTCGGAAAATTATCTGATAATTCAGGAAAACGAGTTCCATTTGTGCAACTGGGTTATGCGTTGAGTACGATTTCAAAACCCATGATGGCAGTTTTTACATTTCCATTATGGATTTTCTTTTCACGAGCAATTGACCGACTTGGAAAAGGGATTCGTACTGGAGCAAGAGACGCTATTCTTTCAGATGAAGCCACACCCGAAACCAAAGGAAAAATTTTTGGATTTCATCGCTCAATGGATACTTTAGGAGCTGTTATTGGACCACTATTGGCGTTAGTGTATCTGTATTTTTATCCACAGGACTACAAAACACTTTTTTATATAGCATTTTTACCCGGACTAATTGCCGTCTTGGCTTCATTTTTTTTAAAGGATAAAAACAAAATACATCCAAAAGAAAAGAAAATAATATCATTTTTTTCCTTTCTTAATTATTGGAAAACTTGCCCGCAACAATATCGTAAAATTGTAATCGGATTGTTGGCATTTACGTTGTTTAATAGTTCTGATATTTTTCTATTACTAAAAGCAAAACAAGTAGGTTTAAATGATGCATCCGTTATTGGTGTTTATATTTTTTACAATTTAATCTATGCGCTTTGTGCCTTTCCAATTGGGATTTATGCTGATAAAATTGGCTTGAAAAAAATGTTGGTCTTTGGTTTGTCATTATTTGCAATAGTATATTTTGGAATGGCATTTAGCACAAATTTATATGCAATTGCTTTATTGTTTTTCATTTATGGTGTTTATGCCGCAGCAACTGAAGGAATTTCAAAAGCATGGATTAGTAATGTGTCAGATAAAAAAGATACTGCAACCGCAATCGGAACTTATTCAGCATTTCAAAGCATTTGTACAATGTTAGCCAGTACAATAGCAGGATTAATTTGGTATCAATTTGGTGCTAATACAACTTTCATAATTACTGCTATAGCAACGGTATTTATTACTCTTTACTTCACATTTTTTATAAAATATAAAACAACATAAATGGCACACCAACACAAATACGATGCAAACGGCAAACAGCTTTGTTGCACTTTAGAAGAAAAAATTCATCATAAAACAGACAAACAAACTGGTTGTTGCACAACACATAATGACCACGACCATTCTGACGATGACGGACACGACCATTCAGGAACTGACCAAACCACATTGCAAATGTTTACTCCTGCAATTATAAGTTTTACATTATTACTAATTGCAATTGGTTTTGATAACTTTTTTCCACAAACTTGGTTCACGGGTTGGGTTCGAATTGCTTGGTATATCATCGCTTATACTCCTGTTGGTTTTCCAGTTCTCAAAGAAGCTTTTGAAAGCATTGGCAAAGGCGAAATATTTTCAGAATTTCTATTGATGTGCATCGCAACAATCGGAGCGTTTGCTATTGGCGAATATCCTGAAGGAGTAGCTGTAATGCTGTTTTATGCAATTGGCGAAATTTTCCAAACATTAGCCGTACAAAGAGCAAAATCTAATATCAAACTATTACTAGACCAACGACCAGACGAAGCAACGGTTTTGATTAACGGAAATGCAACAATCAAAAAAGCTTCTGAAATTACCATTGGCGAAATCATTCAACTGAAATCAGGCGAAAAGTTAGCATTAGACGGAAAACTTTTAACCGATAATGCCACATTCAATACATCGGCACTAACAGGCGAAAGCAAACCCGACACCAAACTAAAGGGCGAAGCGGTTTTGGCAGGAATGATAAACTTAAACACGATTGCACAGGTTGAAGTTACAACCGCTTACACCGATAGTAAACTGTCTAAAATACTCGAAATGGTGCAAGAAGCTACAGCCAAAAAAGCACCGACAGAATTGTTCATTAGAAAATTTGCCAAAATTTATACTCCAATTGTAGTTTTTTTGGCAATTGCAATTTGTGTTTTACCGATACTATTTGTCGATAATTATGTGTTTAGAGATTGGTTGTACAGAGCATTAGTATTCTTGGTTATTTCGTGTCCTTGTGCATTAGTTATATCAATTCCGTTAGGTTATTTTGGTGGAATTGGTGCAGCGAGTAAAAACGGAATTCTATTCAAAGGTTCGAGTTTTCTCGATATAATGGCATCTATCCAAGTGGTTGTTATGGATAAAACAGGAACGTTAACTAAAGGCGTTTTCAAGGTTCAAAAAGTAGTAGCCGTTGATATTTCCGAAGCCGATTTAGTAAAATTCACGTCAGCACTCGAAACTAAATCAACGCATCCAGTCGGAACTGCAATAATAGAATATGCAAAAGGAACAGAAAAAAATGCAACTGTTACCGATGTTGAAGAAATTGCAGGACACGGACTAAAAGGCAAGGTAGATGGAAACGAAATCTTGGCAGGAAATGTAAAATTGATGAAGAAATTTAATATCAGTTATGATGTTGAAATTGATAATACACCATTTACAATTATTGTTATTGCAATCAATCAAAAATATGCAGGATATTTTCTAATTGCTGACGAAATTAAAGACGATGCAAAACAAGCAATAGAAAGTTTACATAGAGTAAGTATCAAAACTGTAATGCTTTCGGGAGACAAACAAGCCGTAGTTGATGCAGTAGCAAAAGAATTGAATATAGATTTAGCTCACGGCGATTTATTACCCGAACATAAAGTTGAAAAAGTCCAAGAACTAAAACAACAAAATCTAAAAATTGCTTTTGTTGGCGATGGTGTAAATGATGCTCCTGTAGTTGCTCTTGCCGATGCTGGAATTGCAATGGGTGGTTTAGGAAGTGATGCAACTATAGAAACTGCCGATATTGTAATTCAAAACGACCAACCTTATAAAATCTTTACAGCTATTAATATTGGTAAAAAAACAAAACAAATTGTTTGGCAAAATATAGGTTTAGCATTTACAGTAAAAGCAATTGTTTTGGTACTTGGTGCAGGAGGATTAGCAACTATGTGGGAAGCCGTTTTTGCAGATGTCGGTGTAGCGTTGTTAGCTATCTTAAATGCGGTAAGAATCCAAAGAATGAAGTTTTGAGTTTTTTTTCAATTATTTGAACTAAAGAATGTTGAAAGCTGTGTTACTTAATTGCAATACGGCTTTCAATAATTTTAGGAAAATCACTATTGAGATTATCTATTGTGCTGTTACATTTTTCTAATCCCATTTCCTTTTTCATCGATAAGGTCAAAAGTTTCAATTAGTGAAATTATAGAGGGATTTATTTTTGATAGCATTTGGATTTTCTTTTCAGTTTCAGATAAAACAATTTCAACTTTATTTTTACTAGCATTCTTTTTCATTGCAAAGTAAATATCCGCTAAATCTGTTCCTGTTTCAAAATCCGAGTTCTCAATTATTGAACTGCATTTGATTTTAAAACCTTGCTTTTGCAATTCGGTTACTTTTGTATTCCAGTCATTAAATTCTCCTTTATCAGGATAAACCACAATATTTTCGTTTTTGATTGGCTCTAACAATTGCAATTTTAAGTTTTGTTTGCTTCCTGTTGCCATCCATAAATATTCGGGAATAAATAGGCTCATTATGATTGCAGTTTTTTCAGATTCAACAATTGCAATTGTATTGCAATTATATTGCAATGGCATTGCAATACTACTTTTTAACTGATGCAACCCAAATAAACACTGCTTTAGATTGTATTTATCCTTATTGATTTTCTTGTGAACCCAATTAATATGTGGAAAAGGAATTTTTACTCTCTTACCTGTATTTTCATCAAATAGAATTATTTTGCCAGTATGAACTTTTTGAGTTTGATTGATTTGCCAAAACACGGTTGCGCCCTCCCAATGTTTTGAAGTTCCTACATTATATTTTGCGATGCAATTTTCAACTTCATCTTTTGCAAAATGCTTATGTAGGAACTTTGCAAAATTGTTATTGCTGTATTTTTTTAATGATTGCTTTACCAGTATAGGGTCAATAAAATCGGGAATTAAATTTATCCTTTCAATATTGACTATTGCAATACACTCATTTTGTTTTGGATTATTATGATAACCACAACTTGTCTCTCTGTCGCATCTTCCATAAGCTTCTTCAAGATATTCATTCGTAATTTGATTGATATACCTAACAAATCTTCTTTTGCCACAGCTAGGGCAAATAAACTTTTTACTTGATTTGTCTAATGAATACTTAAATTCATTCATAACTATTCGTAATATTCGTAATCCTCGTAGTCTTTACGACTATTACGAGAATTACGATGTTAGTATTTGGGTTTGAAAACAGTTGCAAGCAAATATTCAATAGCATCTTCTTTTGTAAATTTGACTTTTTTGCTTTTTTTCTTTCTAAAGTCGTATTTGGGTTTTTCTTCTTGTCCTTTGACCAATACAATAAATTTCTCCCTCTCCTCTGGGGAAAGTGCTAGAAAAACATCATATACTGTATTGGCATTCATTTTTAAAGATTATTTTTCTTTAAAATGATTCTAACCATGCCCTCTGAAATACCTAATTGTTTTCCAATTTGAACGTTTGAAACGCCTTGCGTTTTTAGTTCAATTACCTTTTCATCACGTTCAGTCCTATCTTCAGCAGTAATGTGTCTTAAATGGTCTAATTCATTACCAAATTCAACAAAACTAAATTGCAAGAAGCTATTGATTTTTTCAATTCTACAAACAATTACGTTTTCAGAACCGTAAATTTGTTCACAGTTGCGTTGTTTGATTTGTTTGATATATCTTAAACCGTTTTCTTGATGACTTTGACCTATTGCAAAACAACTGTCGCAAAAATTCATTAGCATTTTGCTACCGGACAAATGATTATTTGTTATGGCTCTTGTATTGTCTATTTTTGGAGTATGCGCTAAAACTAGAATTGATAAACCGTATTTGTTTTTTAATTCTTTTAAGAATTTCATTAACGGCAAAGCATCTTTTGCCTTTTCATTATCATTTTTTAGAAATGTAATATTGTCAATGATTAAGACTTTTATACCATTATCAATTATTGATTTTTCAAGTGAATAGTATAGAAATTCCTCAAAGGTTTTGAACCTCTTATCTTCCAAATAATCAGGGTTAATTTCAGCTCTAAGGAAGTTTGGACTAAATGAATAATGATTTTCAAAATTTTCGGAATATCTGTTTTCAAACTGTTTATCAGAAAGTTCAAAATCAATATAAAGGATAAAAGTTGCAATACATTCTAAAACTAAACCACAAGTAGAAACTCCAGTACTAATACTGTTAGCAATCTGTACTGCCAAAATTGACTTGCCTAAATTAGTGTCTGCAAACAGAATACATAGTTCCCCTTCAAACCATAATACTCCAAATAGCATTCTGGGGATTGGTCTATTTTTGGCAATTTCAATAAATTGATTTGCAGATTTTATTTCAAAAATTGAGTTTGAATCAGGAACTAATTCTTTCCTCAATTCTTCCTTGAAACTATCGAGATTATCATTCATAACACTTAGATTTTTTTGCAAATCTATTTTGTTAAAATGATGTAAAACAGTGTATTATATTTATAAAATTATAATTAAAGTATTTTAAACTTTAATTAAAGTGTTTTAAACTATAATAGAAAAGGGAAATATGAATTTAACGTTTCTTTGAATTTTGTATATTCTGTATTTGGTTTTGAAAACCAATTGCCAAATATTGATTGATGGGTTCCAATCTCCCAATTAAAACTATTTTTCATAGCACTATAAATTTTGGTTCTGTCACCGTGAACCAAAGAAATTATTCCAAGTTCATTTAGATATTCGATTAAATATCTCAATTTTTTCCCCTTTTCATTTTTAAATTTTTCTAAAATAATTTTTTCAATTTCTTTGTTTTTTTCGTGGGAAATAAAATCGCTAAAGCTTTTCTCTCTAGGTGGTATATTAAATGAAAACTTTTTAAATACAGGTGTTTCCTTTACTTCTTGAATAAAAGTTTGAGCATTAAAGTTTTGAGCTTTGTGACCAGTAATTTTTTCAACTTCTGCTAAATGAGTAGTAAAATTCAAATTTTGATAATTAAACAAAGCTCTTGTGCTAGAGTCTTTAACTGGAGAGTTTTTCTCAAAATAAAGCGATAATTGATTTGAAAAGTAAGTATAGGTTTCTAATTGTTTTAGGTAGTTTTCAGATAGGTAATTAAAGCTGTTTTCACTTAATACTTCTTTATACTCCAGTAGCTTAAAACAATTGGTTTGTAACTTGCCGGACTTTATAAGTAGTGTTGGTAAATCAAGACTGTTTTCATAAATGAAACTTAAATCATCATCAATGTATGTTATCCTATTAAAAACTGATTGGCTCTCCTCTGGGAGTGTTTTAAACGCCTCCATATCAAGAATTGAAAGCGGTAAATAGAATATAAAATTTCTAAATATCTCATTAATCAATTCGTTATATTTTGAGTTCAATTCAGACATTGGTTGATAGTAAACTTTCTTTATTTTAAACCTTTTATGTTTACCGCATTTATTCGGTAAACACTTTTTTTTAATTACAATCTGTTGTCATATATGCTTTGTTTGAATTATTATTTAATAAATCAAACTGCTCTGTTTCAAATTTATTCATTTGGTTCTATATGAATTAAAACGTGTCCTAATTCTATTATTTCACTTCTTAACGTATCTTTTAATTTATGAGCCAAATCGTGTCCTTCTTTTACAGAAATGTTTGCGTCAACAATTGCGTGTAAATCAACATGATATTTCATTCCTGCTTTCCTGATAAAACACTTTTCTGTTCCAATTATTCCATTTACTTTTAAAGATACTTGTCTAATGTTTTCAACTAAATCATCATATCGGTGTTCATCCATTATTTCTCCAAGAGCAGGTCTAAAAATTAAATAGCTGTTATAGAGTATAAAAAAGGAAGCGAAAAGTGCAGCCCAATCGTCGGCAGATTCATACCCTTTTCCAAAAAATAAAGCGATAGATATACCAATAAAAGCTGCAATTGATGTAATTGCGTCACTTCTGTGATGCCAAGCATCTGCTTTTAAGGATGAACTATTTGTTTCTTTTGATTTTTTCATAACTTTTTGAAAAGAGTACTCTTTCCAAATAATTATTAGTCCTAAAATAATTAGTGTCCACGATTTAGGTAAGTTATGAGGCGTTCCAATGTTTTGAATACTTTCATAAGCAATAATTGTTGCAGATGTTATTAAAAAACCGACAACAAGAAATGTAACCAGAGGTTCTGCTCTACCATGACCGTAAGGATGGTTTTCATCGGCTGGTTTATTTGAATATTTTATACCAAATAAAACTAAAAAAGACGAAAATATATCGGTAGTCGATTCAATTGCATCTGCAACTAACGCGTAAGAATTTCCAAAAAAACCCGCAAGTCCTTTTATAATTGCCAAACTTGTATTTCCAATAATACTAAAATAGGTTGCTTTAATTGCTGTTTGTTCGTGTGTCATTTTTTTAAATTGTTTAATTTTTTAGTCTGCCTTATTTTAGAGTGACACTTTTTAAGTTTGCAAACAACTATAAAATAGGGTTTGCCATTGAGGTTCTGCCATTAGAAAACGTGCCTGTTTTATGACAATATTTTTCAGGATAATCCCAGTTTTCAAAAATTACCCATGACTGATACGCTTCATAACTAAACGGTCTTGATGGGTCGAACGGGATTCTGTTTCCTGTTCTTATGCAATAACCTAAATCTGAATTATTGTTCTTATTGTAGTCTTGATTTCTCCCTTTCGGTTCATTAACTGATTGAAATTCTTCTCTAGTTGGTTTTGTATCATTTTGAAATAATTGATAGTCAAAATCATTATAAAACTTTTGCTCAAAATTTCTGTTTCGATATAATGCGTTTGTCTCGTCAAATAATACTACATGACCGAGATGTTTTTTTGAAAGCCCTAAATTGGTTTTTTTGTACAAAGGTCTCTTTACAAAAACGCAAGGATTACTTTTTATAACCTCATTAGTTGAGTTCATTGAATCAGAATACAATTTATCAATTGTCAATTTTGAATTAGGGAATGAAATTCCATATTCAACATTTCCAGTCATTGATTTGCCTAATAAGTTTAATGAAGTCAATAAAGCTTCGCTTTCATTGGAATAATACTTTGCGTGAAGATTATTGCAATAAATAATAACGATGTTTTCAAAGTCTTTAAAAAACTCTAAATCATCTTGATTTAAGCTTCGTTGGGTTTCTCCCTCATTTTTACCAAAAACTAATATTATTTCTAGTTCAGGACTTTTTTTAAGTTTGCTAAATATCTTTTTGCAATACTCGTCTAATCTTATAAAAGGGGAAAGTATTATAAGTTCCTTGTTAGCTTTCCAGATAATATCTGTTAGCTTTTCATCTAATGCTTTTCCTGTAAAAAAATCAGCCATTTAATTGTAATATTTATTATGTTTTTGTTAATCAGCGATTAAGAATAATTAACGATTTCATTATTTCACCTCTTTTGTAATAAACACGATTGCCTATTCCATAAGCAGTAATCTTTCCTTTTTTAGTCCAACTCCATAATGTTGTTAACTCAACTTTTAGAATTTTCGCAGTCTCAGTTCTGGTTAGTAACTCTTCATCATTTTGCTTTGAAATAAGTGCTGCAATTCTTTTTTCCAGTTTGTCAACTAATTTTTCAGCAATTATTTCAGTTAATTCTTCAACGGTAACGTCTTCTATTTCAATAACTTTTTTATTTGCCATGAGTCATTAATAATTATAGCCACAATTCTTCTTTTTCCCAATTTGTCTTCATGCCTAAAGCATTTGGGTCAACATTTGGGTATTTTTCAAATATACTTTTTAATCTTAGTGTAAATTGATTTTCAGGTTCAATGATATTTAAAAGATACTTCATTATACATAGATGAATATATAAATACTTGTAGTCATTTTGGTTTGGCACGTCAACTATCCATTTAAAAGGAGGTTTAGGTAATAGCTTTATAGTAGATGGCAAGTTTTTATTCCATAGTCTTGAATGATGGGCGCAAAAATTTCTTATTTGGGTTATAGATTGTAACCAACTGGGCAGATACGTATGATTAACTGCTCCGAAATCTTTGGCAATTATATCCTTTGATTCTATGGTGTTTTTTAAATTTCCATAAAGCTTTGACAAAGTACCAAAACTAGTTTGCTCTAATGATTTCCATGCTGGAGGAAAACGTTTGTCATCTTTGTGTTTATTATTATGTTTTTTTATGGATGGCTCTTTTGTGCGTTCTAGTTCTTCTTCTAAACCTGCTAAGGTTTTAACCAAGGCTTTACTATCCTCAAATAAGTCAAAGTTTTGAAACCACCATGGATTAAATTCGTGCGATAAATGGTAAATTAGCTTAGTTCTTAAACTAATTTCAATACGTTCTATTACATCAAAAAGAAGAAAACGAAGTTCTCTATCAAAGTTGTATAATGCCATCACATCTTCAAATCTACTATTAGGCTTGAATGTATGATTTTCTTTATCATCTTGCATAGCGTACCAATACTCTCCAAGTCGATAGTAACTTATATTGGACAAATGATGGATTGCATAATCTACATCATTTATAACCAAACCTCTACTCTTTAAGATTTCAATTTGTTGTGAAATTGAAGTTGCGTTTTTTTCGAACATACCTGAAATATAAAACCCCAAAGCAGATAAAACTAACTGTTTTGGGGTGTAAAATTATCTTTATAAAAGCAAAAGACACACCCTGGGACGCTGTTCTAATGGGTAGCGTGGTGTGTACTGTTGGTGCAAATGTACAAACTCTTTTTATTATTTTCCAAATTCTTTATTATATTTTTCATTTTCTAACTATTCTCAACTATCTCAATCTCTTCTTTACTCAACCCATACAATTCATATACCATTGTATCAATGGCTTTATCAGTGGTGTTTATTTGCCTTTTTATATTGTTTGCTTTGTTAGCTTCGGTAGTGAAATATTCTTCCCACTCGGCTTCTTGTGATAGCGTGAGTTTTATTTTTAGTTTGCCCAGTTCTTTGATGAAATCAGCATAGGATAACAAATACCAATCTTGCAATTTTTTTGGCAAAACCTCTAACTCAAATTTGCGTTGTATTGTTCTTTGAAACTTTTGCGATAGGTCTTGTAGATCTTTGTTTAATGATAACATCAAATCGGCTTTTTCTATGAATGGTGTTTGTTCAGAAATAGAAATGTTTTTGATTGGTAATTTTTCTAAATATTTTGGCTTAATATTATAATCAATAAAAATATTTTGAAAATAGAAATTCATCAAATTAGAATTTAAAATTGACTGTAAATATTCAATATTAAAGTTTTCATTTTTCTGTTCTATAAATGAAAAATTATTTAAAGGATAGAACTTACCATCACTATCTATTGCAGAAATTAATCGTCTATCCATACTCAATTTTCTTATATATTGGACAAGGATTTTTTTTCGTTCAAACGAATTATTTGAATAGCCAGCTAAATGTTTGCCATAATTAATATAATCGCCTTCCCAAGTTAAAGAATATCTCTTCACTCCACTTGCAGAAGATACACAATATTTCCAATCGGCTTGTTCTAAACTTATATTGCTTTTTACATATTTATTGTTGTTTCCAGTTTTTATACCATATCTAACATTATAATTATCATTTAATTCAAAAGTTGAAACTTTAATTTTTTCTAATAAATTAGATTTTGAAGTGTTTAGGTTTAAATTAAAAGTCAAGTTTTCAAACCTTTTCCAATTATTAATATCAATAAAATTGCTATGCATTATACTATAATCAATCAGGTATGTTGGAATGTTCCCTTTTTTTAAAGTATATGTTTTAATTAAGGATGAAGTTTCTAGTTGATTTTTTTTGATAAAAAAAATAGCTGGGACTATATCTGGAGCATCTTCAAAAATATTTTTTTCTAATTCAATTAACTCCAATATTTCATTTTTAATTAGAAATTTCCGTAAGTCATAATATTTATCTAAATAATACCAAGTATTTGGCGTAATTATCCCTAATATTCCATTATCAAGCAATAATTTGTTTATTATCAAATCAATAAAATGAACATAGGTTTCTAATTCTCCCTTTTTACATAAATAATTATTATTTATATAGGTTTTATGTTCTTTTGGAACTTTTGCACCCCAAGGCGGATTGCCAATAATAACATCAAAACCATCTTTTTCAAATATTTTAGGAAATGCTAATTGCCAGTTAAAAGATTTGTCTCCAGCAATAGTTTCATCGTCTATCAATGAGTTTCCGCATTTAATATTGTTGTTCAGGTCGTTTAGCTTTCGGTTGGGTTGTGCAGTTCTTAACCAAAGTGATAGTTTGGCAATTTCTACACTTTCTTCGTTCAAATCAACGCCATAAAGATTGTTTTCGAGTATGCTTTTTTCTACATCGCTCAAAACAAGTGCATCGCCAAACAACTTGGCTTGTAGTTCGTCAATATACCTATGTTCGGTAATTAAAAAATCTAATGCTTGGTTCAAAAATGCACCGCTTCCGCAAGCTGGATCACAAATGGTAATTTGTAGTAACCAGTTTCTATAAGCAGTTAGTTTTTCTAATAGTGGTTGCTTGGTTGTTTTGGTTCGTTTTTTATCGGTAAAATAGTCTTCTTCTATAATGTTGATTTCGGCTTTTTTATCATTGCAAAGTTTACCAACAGTATTATCGACAATGTATTTTGTAATGTATTTTGGAGTATAAAAAACTCCGTCTTTTTTTCGTTTGGTACTTTGTTTGTCGATATTTCCTCCTTCTAGTTGTGCCTTTATTTCGTCTAATTCATTCAACGAATTTTCAAATATATGCCCTAGTATGTTTACATCCACTTCACTAGCAAAATCGTAATGGCTTAATTTGTGAGTGTGTTTGTATAGCAGTTCATCATCAATAGTAATATTGTCTAAAATTTTATCTGATTGAAACAATCCGCCATTGTAAGCAAAAATTTGGTGTTCTTCCTTTTGTGTAGCGGTAGTTTCAGTAAATGCTGGTAGCACTACTTTTGCACCTTTATTTAAGTCGTTAAAATAAATTTTGTAGCGGTCGTAAAGCGAAATATTCATTCGCATTTCTTGCAACTGTCGCCATTCTTTATTTATTCTGAAAATTAGGTTGGTTGGCAACAAATTTCTGTCTTCGGCAAAGAAAATAAACAAAAAACGGTCTAATAATTTTTGAGATTTTTGGAATAATTCTAACGCATCAAATTCAGGATTTTGCTTTACTAAATCTTGGTGCAACTCCCTTTTGAAAAGCGAATAATCAGTATATAATTTTTTGGTAATATCTTTTTCTTGGCTTACCGATTGTTCTTTGAGCTTCTTGGGAACATCGTTGGTAATATTTTCAAAAGCCAAACACAAATACAGTAACTCAAATTCCTTTTCTGAAAGAGTGAAAAGATTGAACTCGATATATTCTGTTGCGTTGTCAATATAAAAACGCACTTTTTCAAAGTTAGACGTGATAACATACACGCAATCGGGTTGATTGTTTTTATATCCAAACGCCTGTACTTCAATTTTGTTTAAATCGGTCGTGTTTGTTCCTTTCAGTTCGATAACGGCTCTTACTTTGTCGTTTATCAGTATAGCACCATCGGCTTTTTTACTGTCTTTTACGTTTTTGTATTCCGTAGTAAGCGTGAAGTTAGGCGTTGGGTTTTTGGTATATCCCAAAACATTTACAAACAAATCTATAAGGAACTCGCCTTGATATTGTTCTTCCTTACTGGAACGAATATTATCTTGAATGATTGTATTGTGAAAATGATTTTTGAAAGCATTCCACCTATTGACCAATTTGTTTTTATCTTGGCTTTGTAATTGTTTGGCAACGACTGAATTTTGAAATAATGGCATTTTATATTAGTATGTAATTATAATTTCTAAATTTAGTGAAGAATAGTATTGTAAAAATCTATTCTATTTTTATTTTTTAACAGTTTACAAATTAGTTAAACGTGTTTGTAAACATGGTTGACTAGGTTTGCAAACACGCTCAAAACTATTTTAATAAGTTTGAATAATCCTCTGGTAATTCCGCATCAATATCTCTAAGATATTTTTCCAGTGCGGTCATTGTAGAATGCCCTGTAATTAGCATCAATTTACTTTTCGTTTCAAACTGTGAGCTAGTTTTACGCATTTCTCTATACAATTTAGTGATGAAAGTATGTCTGAAACTGTACATTCCATAATCTTTGTTCAGATTAAAATGTGTTTTCACAACTTCTTTAAATCGTTTTGAGAAATAGTCTCTTTTATTGTTTGGTTCTGTAATCCAGTCTTGACCGAAACCAGTAGGAGTGAAGAGGAAACTATCGGGATTGTATCTTGACAAATCGGGTAAATCATCAATCAATATTTCAGGTATGATTTTGATTTTTACAGTCTTGTTTTTAGTTCTTAAATAAATCCTTTTGCCAATTAAATCAATGTCTTTAATCTTCAATTCACAAACTTCGATTGGTCTTAAAAAGTTGTAAGACACAAATTTTATGAATAGTAAAAGTATTTGGTCGTTTTTTTCGAGAAAAGAATAAATGTCTTTTTGCATTTCAGAGGTATAAGTTTTATTTCTCTCTGGATTGGATTTTAAAACATTTATTTTTTTAGCTATGTTATCTGTAATTATTTCATTGTCCTCTAAAACTTGAAACAAGGAACTAAAGTCTGCTCTTGTGTTATTTCTATTTCTAGCACTCGAATTAATCAGTACTTCATTCAAATAATCATTCATAACCTTTTTAGTTATGTGAGTTATTGGTTTGTTTTCATCTAATGACTTTCTGAATTTTCTAATTCTTAGTTCAAAGTTTTTATATGAAGTATCTCTAATTGTGTTCTTCTTTAAGTTTAAAGCAAATTCAAAAGCTTCTTTAATTGATAGAATTTCGGGGATTGCAATGTTTTCACTAGGTATTGCAATGGTTTTACTAGGTATTGCAATGGTTTCAGTAGGTATCGCAATGGTTTTACTCGGAATTGCAATGTTTTCTTTAGGAATTGCAATGCTAGTATTGTTTACTTTAGAAGTTTCGGATTGCTTTCTGTCGAGTAGTTCTTCAATATTATTAGTAATATTTGGATTGAAACCTCTTTCAAGTAAAAATTCAAGTGCAACACCCATTGCATTTAAGTAATCAATCCTTTCTTTTTTAGTTTTTAGCTTATTGACATTGCCTTTAATGTTAGGCATTCTTTTTAGTTTGCCAGTTTTTGCATCTCTAAAACTATAATAGACATACCAACTTTTAGATAATGCGTTTGCTTTTTCGGATTCGTTAAGTTGATTCCATAGTAGAATGTTTACACCGCCTGTAAAGATTTTTGGAGCAGTAAAGTCTTTTTGTTTCAACAAGTTTTTTGAGTGATTAATTAGGGAATAGTGTTCTAAATCGTGTACTAAATCGTGTACTTTTTGTAAATGTAAAAATATTTTAGACATAAAAAAAACCGTTTAGAGTACCTAAACGGTTGATTTCCTTACTTTCAATTTTGTAGCGAGAGGGAGATTTGAACTCCCGACCTCAGGGTTATGAATCCTGCGCTCTAACCAACTGAGCTACCTCGCCAGGCTATTGGTTATTTTCTCTTTTGGAGGCTGCAAATATAAAATAAATAGTAACGGCTGCAAATATAATCTGACAAAAAAATACTTTACTATTTCTTTTTTTATTGCTTTTATATTCTATATATTTCCAAAAAATTAGTACACACAATGGACGCCAAAATACGTTTCGAATTAGAGTTTCCGATAAACTCCTCTCCTCAATTATTATACCAGTACATTTCAACGCCTTCGGGGCTTTCGGAGTGGTTTTCTGACAATGTTAATTCCCGTGGAGAGTTCTTTACTTTTATCTGGAATGATTCAGAAGAAGTGGCCCGTCTATCGTCCAAAAAATCGGGAGAGAAAATAAAATTCCGTTGGGTGGATGAAAACAAAAAAGACACCGAATATTATTTTGAGATGCGCATCATGGAAGACGAAATCACCAAAGATGTCTCCTTGGTTGTGATAGATTTTGCTTTTGCTGATGAAGTGGACGAAGCTCAATTGCTTTGGGAGAATCAAATTTCTGATTTAAAACACATCATCGGTTCGGTATAAACCAGCTGAACAACTTATATTTGTACCGCCTTTCACAATCGAAATGGCGGTTTTTTTATGGTGAATTTTAACGGAGATTTACAGGCTGCAATTCCTATTTCTTTGCACGAAAACAGAGGTTTTTTATACGGCGATGGGTTGTTTGAAACCATCAAAGTTATCAACGGTAAAGTTCTTTTTTTAGAAGATCATTACTTTCGACTTTTGTCTTCGATGCGTATCGTGCGGATGAAAATCCCCATGAATTTCACCCTGGAGTTTTTTGAAGCCGAGTTGCTCAAAACCGCTACGGCCAATTCGTGTTCAGCATCAGGTAGAGTGCGATGTACGGTGTTTCGCAATGCCGGCGGATACTATCTGCCCCAAACCAATACCGTGAGTTACCTGATTCAAGCGACTGCTTTACCCTCGGGAGAATATGTGCTGAACGCCGAGCCCTACGAAGTTGATTTGTACAAAGATTTTTACGTCAGCAAGCACTTGCTTTCTACCTTAAAAACCACCAACAAAATGCTGCATATTACAGGCAGTATTTTTGCCCAGGAAAACGGTTTCCAAACCTGTTTGTTGCTCAACGACGAAAAAAATGTGGTAGAAGCTTTGCACGGAAATCTATTTCTGCGCAGCGGTTCAACTGTAATTACGCCGCCCTTGAGTGAAGGCTGTTTAAACGGAATTATGCGCAAGCAACTCATTCGGTTGTTAGGAAAACAGTCCATGTATACGCTGCTAGAACAACCCATTTCGCCTTTTGATTTGCAAAAAGCAGATGAGTTATTTGTAACCAATGTCATTCGGGGCATACAGCCGATTACTACCTACCGCAAAAAGTCGTTTACCATCGAACTTGCATCACATTTATTGATAGAATTGAATGCGTCACTTTAATTCAGTTCCGGATTTTCGGGCGCGTTAGACCATAACACGTATTCACCGCCCAGCTGCAGCAATTGCTTTTTCCACAAATTGGTTGCAGAAACCCCAATTAACGCATCGTTGTATTGATTTGGCGCAACAATCCAAGAGTTGGCTGCCAATTCTTCGTTTAATTGAGAAGTTGCCCAACCGCTGTAGCCCAAAAAAAATCGAATGTTATGCTGACTCAGTTGTCCTGAATTGAGAAGGTTTTTGGTGAGTTCAAAATCTCCACCCCAATAAATTCCCCGAGAAATCTCTACACTGTTTGGAATGAGTTGAGGTACATTGTGGATAAAATAGAGGTTGTCTTCTTCTACAGGTCCTCCGTTGTATAGTTTAAATTTGGCCTTAATTTCTGGAACCAATTCGTTTAAGGTAAAAGAAAACGGTTTGTTGAGCATAAACCCCACCGACCCTTCGTTGCCGTGCTCGGCTACTAAGATTACTGCACGTGCAAAGGTAGCGTCTCCCAATATGGCGGGCTCGGCCAAAAGCAGGCTTCCTTTTTCGAGTTGTTTTGCTGACATGGGTTTGATTTGCACCTAAAAATACTAAAAAAAAGTAATTGATTCCATAAAAAAAGTCTCCACTAGGGAGACTTGATTTTATTTTGATAAACTAAAAACTAGTTTACTGATCCTTCTAAATCAGCACCAGCTTTAAATTTCACTACATTTTTAGCAGCGATTTTGATAGTTTTTCCAGTTTGTGGGTTTCTTCCGTCTCTAGCAGCTCTTTTAGAAACTGACCAAGATCCAAAACCTACTAAAGAAACTCTACCACCTTTTTTCAAAGTAGCACCTACGTTTCCTAAAAATGACTCTAAAGCTGATTTAGCAGCCGCTTTTGTAATTCCTGCGTCTGCAGCAATAGCATCGATTAATTCTGATTTGTTCATAATGAAAAGTATTAAATGATTGGTTAAACATTCTGTTATTGAAAACAAATTTAGTAGGAATTACATACTGCGCAAGGCTTAAGCGATTATTTCCCTTGTTTTGTTGATAACTCAAGCGTTTTGTTAATAAAGGAATTGATTTTCGGCTAAAAAATCCCACAAATAAAGGGATTAGCCTTAATATAGGCTCGCCTTTTCAGAAAATACAAAGCCATTAAGCAGGTCGGCGACCTTCATTTTGTTCTTGCCTGGCAGTTGAATTTGCAATAAATGCACATAGCCATCGGCAACAGCCACCTTCAATTCTTTTTTGTGCACTTCAAGTTGACCTATGGGATTTTGGTGAGTAACCAACTCATAAGTTGCTTCATACACCTTAATTGCACTTTCTTGTTCGTTGTTGATAAGGTTACACCAAGCAGCAGGGTAGGGCGATAAACCACGTATTAAATCATGAATACTTTTGGCTGGTTGATTCCAGTCAATTTTGCAGTTTTCCTTGTTGAGTTTGTAGGCGGTTTTTAAATCGGGCTGATCGGCTTGCAACTGGGTAACTGGATTTCCTTGCTCAATGAGTTGCAGGGTTTCTATCACGGTTTTTGCCCCGAGTTGCATGCTGATTCTTGCGGATTTATAACTGTTTTGGCATGCAGCAACATAGCACCCGTATCTATTTTGTCATCAATAAAAAAGCTAGTAACACCCGTTTCGGTTTCTCCATTAATAATGGCCCAATTGATAGGAGCTGCCCCGCGGTAATTGGGAAGCAAGGAAGCGTGTAAATTAAAAGTGCCGTATTGGGGCATTTCCCAAACCACTTTGGGCAACATTCTAAAGGCGACAACAACTTGTAGGTTGGCTTGTAAGGCAGCCAATTCGGCTAGAAAAATTTCGTCTTTTAAGTTGGTGGGTTGCAAAAGTGGCAAGCTGTGTGCTAAGGCATAGTCTTTTACCGCCGAGAACTTTACTTTCTGACCTCGACCAGCCGGTTTGTCGGCCACGGTAATTACCCCCACAACCGTATAGTGGTTCTGGAGCAGACTGTCTAAAATGCCCACAGCAAAATCGGGCGTGCCCATAAAAACAATGCGTAACGGATCCATTAATATAAGGTATAGCGGTTAGAGGCTTCCAATTTAATTTGCTTGTGTTCTAGTAAGGTTTGAATCGCAAAGATAAGGCTTGCCTCGTCAATTGCTAATTTTACAGCCAATTCTCTTGAACTCAAATCCCCTGCTTGTAATTCGGTTAAAATCCCCTGCACTACTGCAGTTGGATTTGTTGATTGGGAGGCCTGAGCCATACAAACCGAACATTGTTGGCATGCTTGGGTTTGTGTATCGCCAAAATAGGCAGCCAAAAATTGTGAACAACATACTTTTGTTTGCTTGCTGTATCGCAAAACCGCTTGTAATTGTTGCGTTTTTAATTCGTTTTGCGTAATCAGGTATTTGGCAATGCGGTTGATGGTGTAGTCGTCGTCGCGAATTTCCATAAAGAGTAAAGCTGTATCGTTTTTGTTTGCTTGATACACAACCATTTCTTTTTGCTGTAATTTGTCTAGCACATTTTCTACACGCGCTTCGGTAGTTTCTGCTTTTTTGGCTACTAACGGAATATTCAACGGAATTAGCATCTCATAAATACCTGGATACAATCGCATTAAGGTACTCACGATGGCCTCGTCTTTGGGGTTTAAACTGCAATAACGCAACACTTCTTTCGAGGGAATAGTAAATTGTAATTGTACTTTTTGAGAATATTCAGACGATAATTGAAGCACCCCTTGTCGGTCTAAAAACTGTAAACAATTGAATGTTTTTACAGTAGATAAATCATATTTTAGACAAAATTGCTGCAAATTAAACCGAAACGATTGGCTGATTCCTTCCCCGTAGGCAATCTGAAAATAGGCACAAAGCTTTTTGTAGACCAAAGCCAAAAAAGCTTTGTCTGGCAGTTGGGCCAAAAATTGGTTTTCGGCTTGCACACAATCAGATGGGCCAACTAGTAAAATGGCTTGTGCCGAGCTGCCGTCCCGTCCCGCGCGTCCGGCTTCTTGGTAATAGTTTTCTATGCTGTCGGGCAGTTGCACATGCACCACTGTTTTTACATCGGCTCGGTCTATGCCCATTCCAAAGGCATTGGTTGCTACCATAATTTGGGCTTTGGCTTGCATCCAATCGTGTCGATTTTTTTCTTTTTCTTTGGGGGTTAAGCCTCCGTGATACAAGGTGGCCTGAAATCCTATCGCGTTGAGTTGGGCCACGTAGTCGTAACACGATTTGCGGTTGCGCACATAAATTATGGCAGGTTGTGGAAACTGACGGAAAAATTGATCTAAATAATGCAGCTTATCAGCGGTGTGCACTACTTGGAAACTCAAATTGGGCCGCACAAATGATTGCTTAAAAATTGCTGGATCACGCAAGCCCAATAATTGAATGATGTCGTTTTGCACGCGGGCGGTTGCCGAGGCAGTAAGGGCGATAATTGGTGTTTTTGGAAAGGAATGCCGCAGCAAACCAATCTTCAGATAGGCCGGACGAAAATCATGTCCCCACTGCGAAATACAATGGGCTTCATCTACCGCGATGAGCGAAATGGGTAGTTTCTCCAGTCGTTCTACAATCCAGCCCGTTTGTAGGCGTTCGGGCGATACATACAAGAATTTATAGTTTCCAAACTGGCAATTGTCGAGTAAATCAATGAGGTCGTTGGTAGACAGTCCGCCGGTGAGTGCCAGGGCTTTGATGTTGCGTTTTTGCAAGTTTTCTACCTGGTCTTTCATGAGAGCAACCAGTGGAGAAATCACCAAGCAAATACCTGCTTGAACAAGTGTAGGAACCTGAAAACAAATTGATTTTCCGCCGCCAGTAGGCAAGAGGGCCAGGCAATCTTTTTGCGCCAATACGGCTTCGATAATTTGATCTTGGGGGTTGCGGAATGCGTCGTGATTCCAATGTTGTTTGAGGATAGAAAGTGCGTTTGGCATATAGATAAGGAATAGAAGTTTAGTTTCGACCCCTTAAAAGTAAAAAATAAAATGTAGCCCTGCGAGCTGTTCGCCAAATTTATTCCAACAGTGTTTGTAAAACAAAGGCAATGCGATCTGGCAAAGATACTTTGGGTACTTCGATGAGCGTGTATCCGTATTGCTGGTAGGTTTCTACCAAATGTTCGTGAATTAGAGCAGCTTGTTCAAAGCTTTCGTACCGCGCCTCGTCTGATTCATATATTTCTTCCCAAGGCGGGAGAATAAATATTTTTGTGTACGTATGCGCTTTGCAGGCGGCATCAAAATGGGTAGGGTAACTGTCTCCAATGTAGTGCATATAGGCCAACACATCGGGTATGCCTCGGTCTATAAAAACCCACTCGTGTTTTTCTTCTAAGGCAGTTTTGTATTGGTTAATGCGTCCTTCGAGCAGTAATTCGCTAAACAACAGGGGCTTTTCTAGAAACAATTGTTCAATCCCTTGCTTGCGAGCTTCTAGGGTAACTTGCCTAGAAATTTCAGGATAGCAACAATAGCCTTGGGCCAACAACTCCTCTATTAGGGTAGTTTTGCCAGTGCCAGGACCTCCAATAAATACAATGAGTTGCTTGTTCATTTGGCTGCAATGAGCGGCAAACTTAGGCAAACTATTTTGGAATTAAAAAAATGCATCGCAATTAAAAGACGGCTTTATGAAAAATTCACTGGGCTTGTTTATTAATCCCATTTGAAACCCTATATTTGCCTTTATTTTGTATACAAATGGACAGCGAAAAAGCCCAAAAAACAGCCGAATTTTTCGAACGACTCAAAGTCGAATTAGACATGAATACAGCTTTTCCTTCTGAATACTTATTTAAATTTATTGTTCCCACTGATCCCGAAAAAATTGCAACGGTGGCCAACGCCTTTGATTGCATGGGTGCAGTCATTAAAACTACCCAATCCAAAACGGGAAAATTCACGAGTTTGTCGGTAGATGTGCTCATGAAAAATTCCCAAGAAATAATCGATAAATACATAGAAGTGTCTACTGTAGAAGGCATTATCTCACTCTAAACTATGGTTTCAAAATACATCAAAGAAAATGCCAACGACGTAGTGGGCAATTTAGAATACAATTCGGAGCGCAAGCACCTCATTATTCCCGAATACGGACGTCATTTGCAAAAACTCATCGATCAAGTAACCGAAATTGCCGATCGCGACGAACGCAACAAAGTGGCCAAGCACATTATTCAAGTGATGGGCAGTTTGAATCCGCATTTGCGCGATGTGCCCGATTTTCAGCACAAGTTGTGGGACCAGTTGTTTATCATGTCTGATTTTAAATTGGAGGTCGATTCGCCCTATCCGATTCCTTCGCGCGAGGTCTTGCAACTCAAACCCGATCCGATTAACTACCCGCAAAATTTTCCCAAATACCGTTTTTATGGCAACAACATCAAGTACATGATTGATGTAGCCAACAAGTGGGAAGAAGGCGAAATGAAAAGTGCCTTGGTGAAAGTGATTGCCAACCACATGAAGAAATCCTACTTGAGCTGGAACAAAGACACCGTGAAAGATGACGTAATCTTTGAGCATCTCATAGAATTGTCAGAAGGCAAACTCAATTTATTGCACAGTGAAGAAGAGTTGGTCAACACCACCGATTTGATGCGCACCAACAAGCGCATGTCCAACAAAATCATGTCGGTTGCTCCACCAAAAAACCAAAACCAGAACAAAAAGAAACCCAAGCCGTTTCAGAAAAACAATAATTTTAAACAAAACCAATAGCAACTAAGCAGGCAAAATACCAAAGCATATGGGAACATTTAAAATAGAAGGAGGCATCCGACTTAAAGGAGAAATCAGTCCGCAAGGAGCCAAAAACGAAGCATTACAAATTTTGTGTGCGGTGTTGCTCACCCCCGAAAAAGTAACAATCAACAACATTCCCGATATCATTGACGTCAATAAACTCATTACTTTATTGGGTAATTTGGGCGTTAAAATTCAAAAAAACGGACCCGGTTCCATCACGTTTCAAGCCGACGAAGTAAATGTGGGCTACCTAGAAACCGAAGCCTTTAAAAAAGAAGGAGGATCTTTGCGTGGATCAATCATGATCGTTGGACCTTTATTGGCGCGTTTTGGCAAAGGATACATTCCAAAACCAGGTGGGGACAAAATTGGTCGCCGCCGTTTGGATACGCACTTTGAAGGATTCATCAACTTGGGTGCAGCCTTTCGTTACAACCGCGAAGACCATTTTTATGGGGTTGAAGCACCCAATGGCCTCACCGGAACCTATATGTTACTTGACGAAGCTTCAGTTACCGGAACCGCCAACATTGTAATGGCAGCAGTTTTGGCCAAAGGCACAACAACTATTTATAACGCCGCTTGTGAACCCTATTTGCAACAATTGTGCAAAATGCTCAAAAGCATGGGGGCCAACATCAGTGGAGTAGGATCAAACATGCTTACCATAGAAGGCGTTGCCCAATTAGGTGGCTGTGATCACCGCATCTTGCCTGATATGATTGAGATTGGCAGTTGGATTGGATTGGCCGCGATGACACGCAGCGAGATCACCATCAAAAATGTGAGTTGGGACAACTTGGGTGTGATTCCTAATACCTTCCGCAAATTAGGAATAACGCTAGAACGACGTGGTGACGATATTTACATTCCTGAACACAAAGACGGCTACGAAATTAAAACCGACATAGACGGATCGATCCTAACCATTGCCGATGCGCCTTGGCCCGGATTTACTCCCGATTTATTGAGTATTGTTTTGGTTGTGGCTACCCAAGCCAATGGCGATGTGTTGATTCACCAAAAAATGTTTGAAAGTCGTTTGTTCTTTGTGGATAAACTAATCGATATGGGCGCCAAAATTATGTTGTGTGATCCGCACCGCGCGGTGGTTATGGGACACAATTTTAAATCCCAACTCAAAGCGACCACTATGTCTTCGCCCGATATTCGCGCCGGGATTTCTTTATTGATTGCAGCTCTATCAGCTAAGGGGACCAGTACCATACAAAACATCGAACAAATTGATCGAGGTTACGAGCGCATAGATGAACGTTTGCGTGCCTTAGGCGCTAATATTGTTCGCGTATAATAATGACCAACGAGCAAACCGCTATACGATCTACCTATTTTAGCATTATCAGTAATGCATGCTTGGCTTTGGTGAAAGGAGTAGCCGGTTATTTTGGAAATTCGTATGCCCTGATTGCCGATGCAATTGAGTCGACCACCGATATTTTTTCGTCCTTTTTGGTGTTGTTTGGCATCAAATATTCCAACAAACCCGCCGACGAGAATCACCCTTATGGGCACGGGCGTGCCGAACCACTCATCACCTTTTTGGTGGTTGGTTTTTTAATAACCTCTGCAACAATAATTGCCTACGAAAGTATCTTGAATATTGGCACACCCCATGCCTTGCCCAAATCGTGGACCTTGCTTTTTTTGGGCGTAATAATTTTGTGGAAAGAATTTTCGTTTCGCAAAGTAATGCGTCGTGCCAAGGAAACCAATAGTTCGGCCTTAGAAGCCGATGCCTGGCACCACCGCAGCGATGCGATTACTTCGGTAGCCGCTTTTATAGGTATTTCAGTGGCTTTACTAATGGGAAAAGGCTACGAATCTGCCGATGATTGGGCCGCCTTGTTTGCTGCCGGATTTATCTTTTACAACAGCTATTTAATTTTCCGTCCGGCCTTAGGCGAAATCATGGACGAGCATGTCTACGACGACCTGATTGTACAAATTCGCGAAGTGGCGCAGCGCGTACCGGGAGTTATCGATACCGAAAAATGTTTTATCCGAAAATCGGGCATGAAGTACCACGTTGATTTACATGCGGTGGTAAACGGACAAATTTCGGTAAAGGATGGCCACGATATTGCGCACCAACTCAAAGATACCTTGCGCACCGAACTTCCGGCATTGGGTCATGTGCTCATTCACATCGAACCGCATTATGCCGGGTTATAAATTCAAGATTTTTACTCCAAAAATTACCCCGTCACCCAAGTAACCGTTTTGGTAACTGCGCACATAGTCAATTCGGAAGAATTTTACTTTCCCAAACCCCAAATTATTTAAGCCCACGCTAAATTCGTGGTAGGGCAATCGGTGGGGAAGGCACAAATTGTGGTAGCCTAAAATTAAGGTAGATTGCAGTTTATTGAGCAACGGAATTTTATTCATGAGATAGCCTTTGTCATCGTGTTCGGCATGTGCCTGCATAAAAGCATCGTTGGTACTGCTGCTGTAATAGGGCAGTAAATTAAATCGATTTAGGTATTGTTCTTCGTTGCCAAAATGCGTTTGATTGCCGTTAAAATGTTTATAGTCTACAAAGGATATGTTTTGAGCATTTGCAAATTTTCCCGCTTCTGCATGAAAACTACTCACGCCCTTGTTTCGAAGATATAGCGTATAATCTACACTGCAACTCAATACGGTATACTTGTATTTGGGATCAGAACCCAAAACGCCTTGTTCCCATTGTAATCCCAGTTCGGGAAATTTGTCGTTGGGTAAATTAAATTTTCCGTCGGGACGAGACCAGTATTCTTGCTTGAATCGAAACTTGGCCTGCAGCATAAACTTGCCCAATTGGTGATGCTCAATGGCGGCTGTGGTATAATTGGTGGGGTATAAGGGATTGTTGGAGGTGTAGGGAATCGATTTGTTAAACACCACGTAATCAGCGTGATTAAACTCGGGCTTGCGCTCAGAAAAGTCAACTTTTGCATTCAGATAAATGCCGTTTACTACCTCTTGTCCATACTGCAGTTGTGCAAAATTTCGGGCGTAGTACTTGGCGTAATTATCTTTAAATAACAAAGTGCTCACCGAATTGACCAAACCAGAGATTGGGTTTTCGGCATTAAATTGGGTCAGTTCACTTCCGCCCGCCACATTTACTCTTGCTTGCGTTTGGTTACTCAATTTATGGGTATAAAACACGCGGCCTCGAAATTTTGCATCGGCTATGCCATAATTGAGCTTGGTTCCAAAACTGTAAAAGGTGCGGTCTTCGGCGCTGCGTTGGCGGTAACTCAATTCGGTGCTGAGGTTCCAGCCCTGCACGGTATTGTATTCAACACCTTTCAAAAATCCTGCGTAGTTGACTTCCTTTCTTAAAAAAGAGTTTTTGTAGGTGTAGCCTGTGATGAGATCAAGCAATTCAAATTTGTTGCTTTTTCTATCCATTGAATCTAGATAGGTTTTTGATTTTTTCTTGGTTTGCAAGGTCTCTTTTTTCAAGTAGTCAGCACTTTCCTCTTCGGTGAGTGGCACCGGACGCTCCGCATTCCAAAACGTGACATCTTTTTTATTGGCGTTGAGTTCAAAGCGCAAGACTTCGCGTTTGTTTTCTTTTTTGGTGTTTGTGGGTTCAAAGTTGTAATTGGAATACACATAGGTAAATCCGCCCGAAAAATTGATTTGCATCATTCCCGCTTCAAAGCTTAGTTTTTGGGTGTTCTTGGTCCATCGCCGATCGCTGCGGTTGTAACTAAAACTTTGGCTCAGCTGCAAGCTATTCAACGCCGGAATCTGGATTAATTTGCCGGCAATGTGCACGTCAACCGCATAAATCGCCCAGCTGTCGTCTACAATATATATGTATCCGGAAAAAGCGGGTTCGGTCTCTCGTTTGGGCGTGACTTTTATTTTGTTGATTTGTTGCGATTGGTCGTCAAAAAAAGTGCCCTCCAATTGATATTTGTAGTAGTTAAAAGCATTTTGCGCGATGGGCGAAATCACAGGCACTTCAAACGGCAGCGTATTGGCATAAAAATCAAACTCGGCCGAGGCGGCATTATTAAAGCTAAAGCCGTTGTCTTTCCCGCTCACTTTCGAGGCTACAATTACTTCGTCAAGGCGATTGGGTTTGCTGTAGCTGAGTTTAGAAACCGTTTCGGATAAATACAAAATACCGCTGCGCGTGGAGTCGAGGATTTCGTCAAAGGCATCAAATTTTTGGCCCAATATTTTCTTGGGCGCCTTGTGTATTTTAAACAAACCGCGGGAGTAAAAATCGGAGGTGTAATTTTCATTTTTGATGGCATTGTCTTTGCGCGCCGCAATGGCCGCTTTGATAATAGCATTGGCCGGATTGGCTTTTTTGTTGATTACTACTTCGTTGAGCGTGATGTTGGCTTCATCCAGAATAACTTCTAGTGGCGAATTGGTTTCGGCTGAGACCACTATTTTTTTGGTTTGGTAGCCCAAGTACTGAAACACCAAGGTTTTGGTTTGCTTGCCAATTTCAAATTGGCCTTTGTCGTTGGAAGTCGTGCCCACATAGGTGTTTTCGTAGTAGACCGAAACTTGCGGCAACGGGAGGCCTTTTTCGTCGCGCACGGTTCCTTTGAGTTGGGCAAAAGCAGTGATTCCCATCAGGCAAACCCAAAGTAATAGACTATTTTTCATATCTTATATTAAAGTAAAAACGATTGCAAGGCCAAGGTATAACTGTGTAATCCGAAACCCACGATTACACCTTTGGCATGCGGCGCGATATAGGAATGATGACGAAAGCTCTCGCGGGCATAGGTGTTGGAGATGTGTACTTCTATCACAGGACAGGATATTGCTTTTACTGCGTCGGCGATGCCTACCGAGGTGTGGGTGTAGGCGGCGGCGTTGAGTATGATGCCATCTACTGCGCCAAATCCGGCTTCTTGAATTTTGTTGATCAGTTCGCCTTCAATGTTGCTCTGATAATAGGAGAGGGTTACCTGCGGAAAATCTTTTTGTAAATGTGTAAAAAAATCGTCAAATGTTCCCGATCCGTATACTTCGGGTTCGCGTTGTCCCAATAGGTTGAGGTTGGGGCCGTTGATGATGAGGATAGTTCTGGGCTGCATGGGTCTAAGAATTTGCACCAAAAGTAGGGAATAATCTAGACAAAGGGTAGTGCCTAGTTCTTAGAAACAACTATTCTTCAAGAATTTGGGGCTGCCTACAAATAAGAATACTGCAAAAAAAGCCAAGGCTTATTAACAATGCACAGGCTTTCATAATTGCCTTAACGCTTATGTTTACTGTGTTTTTCCAAGTTGTCAACCAAATATGTTAATAACTTTGTTAATAACTATAGGTTTATTTTTACCGATAACGTTTTTGTTAAATCTATTTTTGGCGTACTAATTTTAAACAAACTTAAATTATGAAAAAAATTATTTTATCTGCTATTGCAGTATGTGCATTCGGTTTTGCTAACGCGCAAGACTTAAAATCAAAAAAAGGTGAAAATTATCTTCCAGAAGCTGGAGATTGGGCTATCTCATTTCAAGCAAATCCATTTTTAGTGTATTTTGGTCAAGTTGCTGGAGGAAATGTGCCTTCTACAGGTGGATTTACAGCTACTTCTCCTGTTACCAATTCTTTTGTTGGAAAAAAATTCATTACTGACAAAACTGCAACTAGATATGTTGCTAATGTAGGTTTTGGAAGTAACAATTTTGTTGGAGGTGCTGTTCCAGGAGGTCCAGTTTTTGCAACTTACAAACAGTCAACATTGGCTCTTAGCGCTGGTTTAGGAAAAGAGTGGAGAAAAGGTTCTACGCGTTTGCAAGGTTTTTATGGTGCTGATGCTACGATCAACTTTACATCTACTAAATGGTCTGAAACCAACAACTTAGTTGCAAATCGTTCTTATGATGCAGGCACAACGTTAGGTTTAGGTCTAAATGGTTTCATTGGTGCAGAGTATTTCATTTTGCCAAAAATGTCTATTGGGGCACAGTATAACTACGGATTGAACATAGCTTCAAACGGGAAAAGCAAATACGATGATAAGGATCCAGCAACTGTAGATCTTGAAGGTAAATCAACTTCAAATACTAATTTAGGTGGTGTTACTTCTGGTTCTGTGAACTTGACTTTACACTTCTAGTATTTTTACCAAAAAAGTACAAAAGCCTCCCACTGGGAGGCTTTTTTTGTTGATAATATTGTTTATAAGAATACAAACAATAATTTATTGTCTTGGCGAGTATGCTTATTTTTATACCTATTAATTTAAACAAACTTTAATTATGAAAAAAATTATTTTAACTGCAATCGCAGTATGTGCATTTGGTTTTGCTAACGCGCAAGACATGAAATTTGGAATTAAGGGTGGCCTTGACATGGTAACATTAAGTGCAAATGGAGGTTCGGATAGTGCTTCAGGATTTTTCTTTGGTGGCTTTGCCGATTTTGATATGTCAGATCAAATTAAAATTCAACCCGGTTTAAATTACCATACCGCTTCTAAATACGGTATAAATTATTCTTTTTTAAGTATCCCTGTCTTAGCAAAATACAATGTATCGGATAAGTTAAATTTATTGGCAGGTCCTTCCTTGTATTATAGCATGATTTCAGAAGATACTGAAAAAACTAGATTTAGTTTAGGTGTTGGTGGGTCTTATGATATTACAGATGAATTGTTTGTTGAATCTCGTTACGACATTGGTTTAACAGGTGATTTAAAGGTAAGTCACTTTTTAATAGGCTTGGGTTATAAATTATAATATATATTCCCAATGCATAAAAAAAGCCTCCCATCGGGAGGCTTTTTTTATGGTATATTTTATTTAATACGTTCCGCTGCCGCTCACTGAACGCTGTATGTCATCATAATCGGTAAACGTAGTGCTAAAGGTGAAACTGTTGGCGCCTGTTTTTACGATAGAGCCTGTGAGGTTAGTACGGGCACTATATATTCCGTTGTCATTTACAATGATGTAGGGTTGGCAAACGGCGTTACTAAAATACACTAATGGTGTACTACCAGAACTGGCTAATGGCATGTTATATATAATCACTGATCTACCACTATTTACCATAGTAACATTTTTGCCACTTTCTGCGGTGCATTGACCTGATTGTGTGCCTTGGCAAATTCCTGTAAATGAACTTCCATTTAATATAAATGTACCGTTACCGGGCTGTACGGTTTCTGGGCAAGAAAAGGTGTATTCCCAAGCAGTTCCTCCGTTTTCACAACCGGATACTACCACCTCAATATTATTGCCAGCCCCTGGATTATAGGCAAAAACAAATTGGCTATTTTGACCTACATACCCTAAGGCTTCAGTTGCTGTATTGCAACTCAATGGTCTACGCAACGTGCCTCTCACGGTAGATGGTCCTGTACCACCCAACCAAACCCCGTTTTGAAACACATCGATTTTATCTTTTACTGTAAAGGTATCGTAGGATATGGTAATCATTCCCGAATTATTCCCCACCTGAAAGATATTACTCGTTAATCCCTGCCCACCTGAGACTTTAGTGGTATTACAGTTTGTGGGCTGAGTTACGTGAATATTTACCTCAGTTATTGCACTAATGTTGCCGTTGGTATCATAAAATTTCAAAACCAATATAAAATCTCCATCTCCAACCTCTAAAGGTAAATTCACGGGAATACTAAATGTGCCGTTGAAAGTAGCCGCATTGATCGGTACATCAAAATAGGTTGAAGCTCCTTTTACTTGAATGTAAACCCCGGCGATATTTGCAGTTACAGGCGAGTTTACATCACTCGGAATTATAATTTGTCCCCCAGCTGAATAGGAAATGTTAGTGTCAACATGATTCACTGCCGGAGCAACACTGGGGCTAGATGAGGGAGGAAGGTTTGGTGAATTCACAACCTGAGCATTGGGAATTACTAATACTTCCGTTAACGCATCAGCATTAGAAGGGGAAATAGAATCTGCATTGTCTTCTGCTTTGTCTGCGCTTGAACAGTTTGACAATACTAAGGCCATGGTTAGCCCTAAAAAAAGAAATAATTTGTTCATAAGTTAAGTGTTTAAATTAGTTACTTCAAACTTAAGTAGACTCACCCCATATGTAAAATACCTATTTATGGGTATTTTTTCTATTATTAATAACGCCTACTATTGTTATCTAATCTTAAAAAAAAATAAAATGAAAAAAATTGCAATGTTGTTCGTTATGGTACTTTGTTTAGGAAGTTTTTATTCGTGTAGTTCTGACAAAAAAGAAGATACTGATGAGGATTCTGGTTCGTCTACAGAAAAATTAGTAGGTACTTGGAAATGGGTTGGCGATTGGACAGACGGGGTTTATGAAGCAGATGTCGTTCTTGATTGTGACCGAGAAATTCTTCAATATAATGCTGATGGTACATTTTCAGATACTCAGTACAATTGTGGTTCTACACCCTCTGTACAAAATGGTACTTGGACTAAATCGTCAGACAATCAATACTTGACAACAATTAGTTTTGAGTGCCAAATCAATATTTTATTGACTATTTTTATTCGGACTTTACTTCAAGGTAGTAGAATGACTTAATGAATTTTTCGATTGAATCGCTTTAAACATCAGGATAACTCATGGGTATGCATAAAAAAATTCTTATTTGTGATGATCATTTGCTGTTTTTGAATGGGCTGGCCGAGGTGTTAAAGAAATTTGGGCCTGCCTACAAAATCAACTTATTTATTGATACCGATCGTTGCCAAAACTATTATACATCGGCAGCCGTTGACGTATTTATTTGCGACTTAAATATAGATGAACGCGATGGCTTTCAGCTCATTCAGCAATTCAAAAAAATTCATCCCAAAGCCAAAGTCATTATTCTTTCGGCTTATTTTGAAGAGTTTTTAGTAAGTAAAGCGCAGCGACTTGGGGTGAATGCATTTTTGCCAAAGGAAACTCCCATTGAAGAACTGCTAGAGGCAATTGAATCTACCTCACTCGAATTTTACCAGGCCAGCATTACCAAAAAAGGCATTCCCAATTTTGCCAAAACGGATAACGCACAACTCAAGAAATTTTCGCTTTCGACCCAAGAAAAACAAATCATTCGGTTGATTATTGAAGGAAAAACCAGTAAGGAAATTGCCGGTGTATTGTTTATCAGTAAAACTACGGTTGATACGCACCGCAAAAACATCAATAAGAAACTAGAAATATCCAACAGCAGCTCGCTCATCAAATTTGCGCATGAAAATAATTTATTTTCTTAGTTTTTTATTTCTTGCATCGGCGGCATACGCCCAATTTGATGTCCCAGCTGTTCGGCAATCGGCAATGTATTTTGTAGACAACAATTCAGATTACTCACCCAACAATTTACCGCAAAACCGCTGGAAAAATCTTCCGGCAAATCAGCACATAAACATTGGATACAACGTAAATGCCACGGTTTGGTGCCGTTATCAATTTACCAATACATCCAAACATACCCAACGTTTTGGATTGACTTTCTTCAATAACAACATCGACAGTTTAATTTGTTACGAACCAAATCGTATCCGTATACTGGGTGATCGAACAGCCAAAGAAGCTCAATTTTTATCTTATCATTCTTTTTTGTTTGAGCTAAAACCCAAAGAACAAACAAACTGTTTGGTGAAGTTAAAAAAAACCACTTCTTTTTTTGAGTTTTCCTACGGATTAGAATTAAAGGCCAATTTGGTGCAGTTGTCGAATACTAAATTGGTAATAATTTCGGTGTTTATTGGGGTTATTATCATTTTAATTGTGCTCAATATAAGCCTGTTTACAATTACCAAAAAAGTAGTTTATTTATATTATATACTGTATTCTATCTGTTCTATAGTGTACATTATGACCTATTCGAATTACGCAAAATATACGCTTTTCCCCCGCTACTTGTATTTTAGCGAAGTGCATATTTATGCATCCACCATATGGTTTATCATTCTCACTTTGCTCATCGCATCTTTTACCAATTTAAAAATCCACCAACCCAATAAATATGCCTTCATATGTAATGGCTTGATTTTTTCAAGTGTGATAATTTTTGTTTCTGTTTTTTGTTACATTCTAAATTTGGAGTTGTTATTAAAAATCTGTTTCTATTTGGTTTTTAGCGGTATAACCGTCAGTTTTTTTTATTTGTTATACGCGGTAGTGATTAACGTGCGTTACGATTCAAATGCTTCCTATTTGATGTTATTCACCTTTTGGCCACATTTATTTTGGGGCCATGCCATTTTGTTGCGTTCTTTCAAGGTGATTGTGGCGAGTTTTCCCGAAAACTTGTTGGTATTTGTTTTTTTGTATGAGACATTGTTGTTTGGGTACATTCTTACCAACAAATACATGAATACCTATAAAGAAAATTCGCAATTGGTTACCGATTTAATTAACGAACGTGAAAAAACCATACAGGTGATTTCGCAAACCCAAGTCCGTGAACGCCGCTCCATTGCCAATTTAATCCACGACAATATTGGTAGCCAATTGGCTTATATCAGGCAACTCATTCTGCTCAAGCAGTATAACCAAGTAAACGATTCGATATCTGATTTATCGCATGATATTCGCATGATATCGCATCAAATTTTACCCAAATCGCTTGATGAAGGTGCCTTATACGCCAGTTTGCACAACCAATTTGAAAGCCGTTCCCGATCGGTAGCAATCCCCAAAATAGAAATGTATAATTATAATTTTCCTGAAATTATAGTTGAAGAATGGATTTATGATCTGTATTTAATTACCTTAGAACTTATTGTTAATGCGAGCAAACACGGAAATGCCCAGTCTATTTTGATTGAATTTTATGGCTATACTTCGTACTATTTGATTCAAATTACAGACGATGGTATTGGGTTTGAAACGGCTAATTTACCTTTTGGTTTTGGATTAGAGAACAGCCAAAAGCGTATTCAAAATTACCACGGAAGTTTCGACATTACCAGTACCTTAAATCAGGGCACGGTGGTGCAAATCAAATTGCCGAGAGAGGTTCTACTGTAAATTGAGTTGACCTAATTACCCATAAATGGGTATTGCCAGCAGCATTAGTTAGGCGTTCATTTGTTAGGTATTAATCTTAACAAATTAACCGTGAAAAATTACTTAAAAAAATTAGCACTCTTGTTTTCTATTACAATGGTGTTCATCACTTCTTGTTCTAAGGAAGAGACCAAAACCGTGCCCGTAGACCAAATAGGGGGAATAATATATCAATACCAAGTGGTAACAGTTGATTTGCCGGGCCTTGTAGTAAGCAATCAAACCTATAATGCAACAATTGACGGGATGGCAATACAATTGTCAAAAGCGTCCAATGAAAAGCTTACATTTTTAGTGCCTTCTTCTATTTCCCTTGGATTAAAAGACTTGGTAATTCCTGAGCTAAACAATGCGATTATACATTATGATATAAAAGAAACGGTGTTAACCCAAACGGTTACCGAAACGCTCACGCCTTTGTTTGCTAATATGGCTGCATTTACTCAAAATTCAGATGGATCACCTGAATCATTAGAAGCTGAAGCAACTCTTAGCAGTTTCACTACCTATTTTGCTCAAGCATCAGAAGCCGAAAAAACAGAACTAGCGGTAATTTATAAAGCCAACAAGTTACTATTTGACAGTATACTTTTAGGCACCTATGCAGGCCGACTCGCAGGACCTAATGAAGATTGTCTTGCTACAGCAGTGCTTGGTATGGGAGCTAGTGTGGCACTTATGATAAGTCCAACAGGAGTGGGACAACTATTTGGTTTGGGATTATTTGCTGTATCTCTTAAAGAAGCCAAAAGATGTGGAAGACCGATTTACGATGAATTAGTAATGGCTGAAAACATAACTGCAAATGATATATTGGGTGTTCAAAACCGTCTTGCCTCCACCTCAATTCAATTACAAAATGACATAGCATCTTCAGTTACGCTCAATCTGTTAAAAAGAAAACTGATAGCCAGTGATGCCAATAAAACCCAACCGGTTTGGGTATCATTTTTCAGTAGTTTTAATTTAATGAATTTGAATACCACACTTGCAAACGCTGTGATTGCTGTGGTTAATAATTTACCATTTGTAAACATAGCACCTTTATCTCGAGTTCAATTACCCAATTCAAGTGCCAATGTAGGTGTTGTGGCTAATGCTACTGCCTTTTCAGGAATGCAATTTACGGTAAACCACCCCAATCTTCAATTGGTTTCTGCCACGTTGCAAGGAAATGGCCAAATGAACCTCAAAGTAAAATTTGTAGGGACTCCAGCTCACTTGCCAGTTGTTTCTTTTTTAAATTACAGTTATACCGATGAGTATACTAGTTTTTCCGGAAAATTGCCCATACAAGTTGAAGCAGTTGCGACCGATGAAGTAGTTATTGGGACACAAACGTGGAAAACGAGAAATCTTGATGTTACAACCTATCGCAATGGTGACCCAATTCCTCAAGTAACCGACCCAACAGCATGGGCTAACCTCACCACAGGCGCTTGGTGTTACTATGAAAACAACACCGCCAACGGACCAATTTATGGCAAAATATACAACTGGTATGCCGTGAATGACCCTCGTGGATTAGCCCCAACTGGCTATCATGTGCCGAGTGATGCCGAGTGGACCACCTTAACCACCTTTTTGGGCGGGGAAACGGTGGCAGGTGGCAAGATGAAAGAAACAGGCACTTCGCATTGGCAAAGTCCCAACACTGACGCTACCAATAGCACTAGTTTTACTGGTCTGCCGGGAGGGTTTAGCTACGTCAATGGGACATTCGACTACATTGGCAGCAGCGGTTACTGGTGGAGTTCGTCAGAGGACAATGCACTACACGCCTGGTACCGCGGCCTGAATTACGGCAGCGGCAGTGCCGGCAGGTACGGCATCGATAAGAGGAGCGGTTTCTCAGTGCGTTGCCTCAGGGATTAAAAAATTCATCTACTAAAACCTTGTTAGTAAAAGCAAGGTTTTGGTTTGTATTTATCTTCAATTTACCCACAAATGGGTATTGACTCAAGCATATGTAACCAGTTATTTTGTTTCAATTAAACTTTTAAATCTTTTTACTGCGCAACGATTTTTTTTATTTTCAGGTACACTTTTCTTTGCGTGTGATTCGGAAGAAGATGACTCAGTTAGCTTAGATTGATCTGGTGGATCTACAAATTTGGTAGGACAAGACGGAAACTCCTGTTTAATTTGCAATTTTCCAATCCCGACAACGTCGATTTGGATTTGTATGTGCGCTCGTCTTCAGGGGCAGTCATTTCCTATCTGAATCGCGGTGCTGATCAAAGTATATTGGTTGTAGATTGTTTATGTGGAAACTGCGCCAGTGGTCCAAATGAAAACATCTTTTGGTGAACTGTACTGTCCTCACAACCAAAACAGGCACGCTTATTGTAATTGGTGAGTATGCACGCTGGATGTAGATAAATTAAATGAATTGGTTTGCAGTTAAAAGTTAGGGTAATTTTTATCCAATTTTTTTTATATTGCTAATTAATTTAATTAAGTGAACTATGAAAATTTATGTATTTATATTCCTGAGTATTTCTTGCACATATTTTGCAAAAGCGCAATCATTTTCTTCTGTTGTAGCAGGAATGCAAACTGTCTTGCAAACCGTTGAAAACAACAAAAATCAGATCACCCAAACCCTGAAGGAAAAGGAGCCGGGTGTATTGCTTTATACTTGCACCACAACAACTATTAAAGACGGAAAATCTCAGCAAGAAGTGTATGAGTTTAATATGGCTGACATCGACATTAATACCATTCGTGCCTTTACCAACAAAGACGTGATTCAGGTGCAGTGTTTGGTAGCCAAAAAACAAAAATTCATCAAGAAAACTACCGACAGCCAAAAATCAAATTACGAGCAAGAAGTGTTTTTCTATGCCAAAAACATTGACAATGGTCGCGAATTGGTCGATGCGCTAAAAGGTCTGGTTCCTATTTCCGAGAATATCATTGACAAAAGATTGTCTTTAAAAACCTATCAGGAACATTTAAATTGGTTAGTAGCCAATATCACTCAGGTGAATTTGTTAGATAAACAATATGTTCAAAAATTAACCAGTTCGTCCAAAATTCCTGGACGATTAGAATTTATAGTAGACCAAGTTTCTAGCGGAAAATCGGTAAATAGTTCGTTTCAGTTTAACTTGGCCAACCTCAATCCCAATTCCATTTTTGCCGAAGTAAAAGGTGATGTAATTGTGTTGCATGTCGAAACCAGACGCAAATTAGATGTGATTAAAGCGTTTGCCACCACAGTGCAAAAAGACTATGTAAACAATTTTGATTTTTACTGTGAAAGTGTCGAAAAATCCCGCGATTTACAAAAGGTGTTAAAACAAGCTGTGTTGCTCTCGGAGGATAAAATCGAAGCGATGATTCCCAAAATTAAATCGGTTGGCGAAGGCATCGACATCTTGAATTCGAAGATCAAATCAGTGACCATCAATGAGGTGACGTTTACCCAGCAATTGCTAGGCGATTGCGTGTTGAGCTTTACCAAAAAAGAAGCTACGCCAGCCAAAATGACTGACAATATTTATCAACTGAATTTACGGGATTTGGGCAAGAATTTGATTGCCTACAACACCGAAGGAAAAAATGTGGTCATCAATTGCAAAACCAAGGCCGGCAGCAAATTCATCAAATTTACGGAAAACCAAGTCCTCAAAAATTACACCAACCAAATTGAATTTCAACTGGGCGAGGTAGAAGATGCAATCGTCTGTCGTGCCGTGCTTGAGCGCTTAGTTGAGTTGTGTGAAGCCCAAGAAATACGAGTGTCAGGCAGCAAAAAAGAGTTGCTTACTCAAATTAAAAACAGCATTACCAAAGTAACCGAAAACAAGCTCACCTACGAGCAGCAATTGGAACTCAAAGACGATCCGATTTTGCAATTTAAAAGCACCGAAATTGGCGAAAAAAGTAGCAAGCTTAAGGTCTATGAATTCAACATCAACGACATCAATCCGGTGACGGTTGCGTTTAATACCTCTTCAACCGCAGTATATGTAAGTTTGTCTACCAATTACATGGAGAAAATTATCAAATACTACGAAGACGGCGCTATCAAAAACTACCAAAACACCTTTACCATTCAAACCAGCACCATAGAAGAAGCTCGTTTACTCTCGGAAATGTTAAAAAGAATATTAACTATGAAGTAAGATATCTAGTTAAAATACCTATTAATGGGTATTTACTCGGGTGAATTAATTGGTTCTATTTGTATCAACGAAATCAAGTTTTGGTTTCGGATTAACTAACTCAAAAAAACAAACTATGAAAAAAATTACGTTTACAGTTTTAGCAATTGCAGCTTTTGGCATTGCGAGCGCACAAGACATGAAATTAGGAATTAAAGGCGGTATTGATATGGTTTCGGCTAAATCAACATACGGATCTGCCAATGCATCTGGATTTTATTTTGGTGGTTTTTCTGAATTTGAAATGTCAGATAAAATTGTTTTGCAACCGGGTTTAAATTACCACACGGCTTCAAAAGATGGAGCTAAGTTTGATTATTTAAGCATCCCTGTTATTGCCAAATACAATATGTCAGATAAATTAAACTTATTGGCAGGGCCTACGTTGTATTACAGCATGGATTCAGCTGATACTGAAAAAACACGATTTAATTTAGGTATAGGGGCTTCCTATGATATTACAGATCAATTTTTTATTGAACCCCGTTACGACATGGGTTTAACAGGAGATGTGAAGGTGACTCACTTTTTAATTGGCACAGGCTACAAGTTCTAGTTAGCATAAATAATGTTTGTTAGGAGCCCCTTAATCGGGGCTTTTTTTATGTCTATATTTTACTGTTACTTTGCGTCAATGAACTGGACAACGTTACTCAAGCATTTTCAATCCTATATGCGCATCGAACGGGGTTTGTCAAAAAACACCATTGACAATTACACCTTCGATATCGAGCGGTTGATTGCCTATTTGGAAGAACATCAAATGGAGATTTCACCCATCAAGATTTCGGAAGAACAAGTCCAACAGTTTATTTACGCGATCTCTACAGAAGTCAATCCGCGTTCGCAATCGCGCATCATTTCGGGCTTGAAGAGTTTTTTTAGTTATTTAATTTTTGAAGATTACCGGGCCGATAATCCCATGGAACTCATTGAAGCGCCGCGCATCGGCCGAAAATTACCAGATACCCTAGCCGTTTCTGAAATTGATGCTTTAATTGCCGCGATTGATTTGTCCAAACCCGAAGGCGAACGCAACCGTGCCATGATAGAAACACTCTACGGCTGTGGCTTGCGGGTATCTGAATTGGTCGAACTCAAACTATCCGATTTGTTTTTTGACGAAGGATTCATCAAAGTAACCGGAAAAGGGAATAAACAACGCTTTGTGCCTATTGGTCCCACTACCCAAAAATACATCCAGTTTTACCAACAAAAACGCAGCCATTTGCCCATTCAAAAGAGCCACGAAGACACACTTTTTCTAAATCGAAGAGGCCGAAAACTCTCTCGCGCCATGGTGTTCACCATTATCAAATCATTGGCCGAAGAAATCAAATTAAACAAAACAATTAGTCCGCACACTTTGCGCCATTCGTTTGCGACGCATTTGTTAGAAAACGGTGCCGACTTGCGTTCTATTCAGCTGCTGTTGGGTCACGAATCCATCACCACCACCGAAATTTATGTGCATTTAGACCGAAAACACCTCACGCAGGTGCTGCACAAATTTCATCCGCGCAAGTAATTTTAGACTATAGTTTATAGATTAGTGCGGTATACAGCTATATTTGCCGCTTTATTTTATAAACCCACTTTATGAAACGCCTATTTGTTTTTTTTACTTTTCTTCTCATTACTGCAGCACAAGCGCAAGATCACGCGTTTTCTGTTCGGGCTGGCTTGCTAAACAAATCCATTTCAGTTCAAGAGGTATCATCCAAAGCCAATGGCTTGTATGTGGGCATGCAATACCAATTTATTCATTTTCTAACCAGTGTTAATTACACAATGGCAAGCACCGAAGGCGATTCACAGAGCAGTATATACGTCCCTTTGTGTTCCAAATTTGCCTTGGCCGAAAAAGTATATTTGATAGGCGGACCGGCCTTGGATTTTAGTTTAGATTCTGACAAAACTGAGAATACCTGTTTTGGATATACCCTTGGTGGTTCATACGAACTCAATGATCACCTTTCTATAGATACACATTATTCCTTTTTATTTGCGCAAGAATCTCAAACTCGACAATTGATATTGGGCTTGCTTTATCAATTGAATTAAACAAAAAAAAGACCCTGAAAAGGGTCTTTTGCGTTCGTATAGTATAAAGTATATTATTTTGCAATATTCACGGCACGTGTTTCGCGTATCACCGTTACTTTCACTTGACCTGGATAGGTCATTTCGGTTTGAATTTTTTGTGAGATTTCAAACGATAGGGAAGCGGCATTGTCATCTGATACTTTTTCGCTCTCCACAATTACACGTAATTCTCTACCGGCTTGTATCGCATAGGCGTTTTTTACACCACTAAATCCGTAGGCCACTTCTTCCAAATCTTTCAAACGTTGAATGTACGAATCCAATACTTGGCGTCTCGCACCCGGACGTGCTCCCGAAATGGCATCACAGACCTGAATAATGGGTGACAACAACGATTTCATTTCAATTTCGTCGTGGTGCGCTCCAATTGCGTTACACACTTCTTCTTTTTCGCCATATTTCTCGGCCCATTGCATACCCAATAGTGCGTGTGGCAAGTCACTTTCGGTATCGGGCACTTTTCCGATATCGTGCAATAATCCGGCGCGTTTGGCTAGTTTTACATTCAAGCCCAATTCGGCTGCCATCAAACCACACAATTTGGATACTTCACGCGAGTGTTGCAACAAGTTTTGTCCGTAAGATGAACGGTATTTCATGCGTCCAACTACTTTGATCAATTCAGGATGTAAGCCGTGAATGCCTAAGTCGATTACGGTACGTTTACCTACTTCAATGATTTCGTCCTCAATTTGTTTGGCAGTTTTAGCCACCACTTCTTCAATACGAGCGGGGTGAATACGCCCGTCGGTAACCAATTTGTGTAAAGCCAAACGGGCAATTTCTCTTCGCACCGGGTCAAAACAAGAAAGGATAATGGCTTCTGGGGTATCGTCTACAATGATTTCTACGCCGGTAGCCGCTTCTAAGGCACGAATGTTTCGACCTTCACGCCCAATGATGCGTCCTTTTACGTCATCGGATTCGATGTTGAATACCGAAACGCAATTTTCTACCGCTTCTTCGGTTCCGATGCGTTGTATGGTGTTGATGATGATTTTCTTGGCTTCTTGTTGGGCGGTCAATTTAGCTTCTTCAATGGTGTCTTGAATTTGCGCCATGGCCTTGGTTTTAGCCTCAGCTTTCAAGCCTTCAATCAGTTGATCACGCGCATCTTCAGCCGATAAACCAGAGATCACTTCCAATTGATTCAATTGGCTTTTGTGCATGCGGTCTACCTCTTGTTGTTTTTTCTCGAGCTGTTCTAATTTGGTTTGGTATTCGGTAGTTTTTGCCTCGTAATCGTCGTTAATTTTTTTGGCTTTGGCCAATTCATTCGAGATCTGAGACTCTTTGTCCCGCGTGCGTTTCTCTACTTCGTTCACTTTGCGGTCACGAGCTAGGATTACTTCTTCGTGCTCGGCTTTCAATTCGATAAATCGCTCTTTGGCTTGAAGAATTTTGTCTTTTTTGATGTTTTCGGCTTCCAAGTTGGCGTCTTTCAATATCGAAGCGGCGTCCTTTTTGGCACTTTTAATGAGGTTGGAAACGTTGTTTTTCTCTAGCACTTTGGCTACTGAAAATCCTCCAGCGATTCCTGCAATTCCCGAAATAAGTATTGTTAAAATGTCCATGTTTAATTTATTGATTTATATAAAAAAAGCCTACATTAGGTGTAATGTATAAACTCGAAATGACAAGTTTTGAGCGTACTCACTGTTCAAGTTTCCTCGCCGAGGCGGGGCATGCTTTAGTAGCGACGATAGGCTCATTCTAAATTGTTAGCGTTGAGTTTACCAAAAAATAACTAATGTAGGCAGTATTTTAGTCTATGTTAAGAACGTAATTGTATAAATAGAGACCGAATTACCAGTCTTTTTTGTCGAGATACTGAGCCACAAAATCATTCAATTTTTTAATTCGTTCAATGGTGTCCGTGCCATCAATCGAAGTTTCTTGTTGTTTTTGCTCTACTTGTGAGGCAAACTGCAAGGCACACATGGCCAATACATCTTGTTTGTCTCGTACGGCGTAATTTTCTTCAAACTGCTTAATCATGCTCTCAATTTTTTTGCAAGCGCTTCGCAACCCTTCTTCCTGCGACATCTCTACCGTGAGGGGATAGACGCGATCGGCAATTGATAATTTGATTTTTAGCTTTTCGTTCATCCTGTTTTACTCTGCTAGCTGCGCTATGCAGTAATCAATTTCACGAATTAATGAATTTATTTTCAGCTTGGTTTCTCTTTTATTTTCTTCACTGCCAAGTAATGAATTGGCGATTTTCAGGGTGTCATATTGCTTTTTCAAGCGCTCCATTTCCTCCGATTGGGTTTGAATGGTTTGTGTAGATTTTTGCAAATCGACGGTCAATTGGGTAGCGGTTTTTTCTAAAAAGTCTATTTTTTCTACTAGTTTTTTTAGTCTACCTTCAAGAGTATCAATAATTTCTACAATTTCACTCATCTGAAAATCCTATTCCTTACTTATTTCCACAAAGTTAACATTACAAATGAATTATGCCAATACTTTTAGTAAAAAAAAAATAATTCAAGAAGTAAACTGGTATTACACACGAAATCAACCGTTTACAACTGATTAAAAACACTTCTCTTTTCTATATTTTTTTTACCTTAGCGCAAAGCTTTATCCATGAAATTTGTACGAATCCTGTTATTTTTTTGCACGCCTTTTTTTGCACAAACCAATTACCCAACCGACTATTTCACGTCGCCTTTGTCAATTCCCATGCAGTTGTCGGGTAACTTTGGGGAGTTGAGAAACAATCATTTTCATTCGGGTTTAGATTACAAAACCAACCAAAAAGAAGGCTTGCCTGTTTTGGCGGCTGCCTCCGGCTACGTATCTAGAATTAAAATTTCCACTTTTGGCTATGGCAAAGCAATCTATATCACACATCCCAATGGGTACACTACTGTATACGGCCATTTGCAAAAAGCGAATGGAGCTATCGAATCCTACATAAAACACACACAATACGACCAAAAATCCTTCGAAATAGAACAGTTTCCGCTGGCCAAAGAGTTGCCAGTAAAACAAGGAGACACCATTGCTTGGTCGGGAAATACAGGAGGTTCAGAAGGCCCTCATTTGCATTTTGAATTTCGTGATTCCAATACAGAAAACATCATCAATCCCTTGTTTTTCGGATTTGACAAATTACTCAAGGACACCAAAAAGCCCTTCGTGACAAGTGTATTGGCCTACCCAATCACACCCAAAAGCTCCGTAAATCAATCCAATATCCCGATTGTTTTACATCTGTCTTTACAAAAAGACGGCACCTTTATTTCTGAAAATGTGCGGGTGCATGGTTCGGTTGGTTTTGGCATCACGGCACAGGATTACGACGATGTTTCGTATAACGCCAATGGCATTTACAAAGTACAAAGCTACCGCAATGGATCACCCAATTTTGGCTATCAATTTGATGACTTTGCGTTTGCAGAAACCCGTTATGTAAATGCGTTACTCGATTACGTTCGCTACAAAAAAACCAAACAACGGGTTCAAAAATTATTTCAAACCAACCCCAACGATTGGAGTTTGTTGCACACGGATAATTCGCTTGGAATTTACATGCCTTTGCCCAATGTCAATCAAGTGGCTCGTATTGAAGTGTCTGATTTTAATGCAAATACCACGAGTATTCAAATCCCAATAGAATACGCAAAAGATTCGGTAGTTATTCCGGCGCCACAAATCGATTCCAACTACCGAGTAAAAGCCAACCAAGATGCGATTGTTGAACAAGGAAATTTTACTGTTTTTTTTCCCGCCAAGACCTTTTATGACGATTTTCACTTGCGCATAAAGGCCACCCAAGATACCTTGCAATTGCACGAAGACCTTGTGCCTGCGCATGCCAATTTTCAGTTGAGTTATGTAGACAGTTTGCGCAACTATCCCGAAAAGACCTATTTCGCTTTGATCGAGAAAGGAAACACGATCTATTCGCCTACAAAATTTACTAAAAATACCTACAAAAGCTACGTCAAAAAATTAGGCACCTATGTAATTCAAACCGATACCATTGCACCCACCATAAAGTTACCAAAACCACTTGAAGGACGATGGATGAGTAACGAAACACAGTTAAATTTTGAAATCACCGATGCAGGTTCGGGCATCAAAAGTTATATGGGCTATCTCAATTCCCAATGGGTTTTGTTTGAGTACGATTACAAATCCGATCAGTTGATTCACCAATTTGATCCCGCTTTTTTGCTCGAAGGGAAAAACGAATTAAAGCTGATCGTAACCGATCATGTAGGAAATTCTGCTATCTTTGAAACCACATTTTTTAGAAGTCAAAAAAATAAACCCTAGCCGTTGAATACCTATAAATCCCTGCTGTTTTTACTTTTTTTTTGTTGCCAACTAAGTTTTGCTCAAAACGCCCGAATCAAAGGGGTTATACTCAGTGAAAATGGGGAAGCTATTAGTGAAGTCAATGTAACGGCTGCCGATAAAAGCACCAAATCAAACGGAAATGGGTTTTACCAATTGGTGGTTCCAGCCAATAAAAAAATACAGGTGATTTTCACCCATGTTACCTTAAAAAAATACACGGTTTCTCTAGAGTTAAAACCCAACGAAGATTACGAATTCAATCCGCAACTCAGCGACAAAGCCGAAAGTTTGGGCGAAGTAACGGTTACTGCGGGCAATCGCAAACGCATTCAAGGCATTACCGTAATTGATCCCGAAGTAATCCGAAAAATACCGGGAGCCAATGCCGGAATTGAGAACATTATCAAAACCTTACCGGGTGTAAATTCCAATAACGAATTGAGCACGCAATATTCAGTGCGCGGCGGAAATTATGATGAAAATTTAGTCTACGTCAACGAGGTCGAAATTTATCGTCCGTTTCTCATTCGTTCGGGGCAGCAAGAAGGATTGAGTTTCACCAACACTGATTTAGTGCAAAATGTCGATTTTTCTGCCGGTGGCTTCCAAGCCAAATACGGAGATAAATTATCCTCTGTTTTAGATATTACCTATCGAAAGCCATCTCGTTTTGGACTCGCAACAGAAATGAGTTATTTGGGTGGTAGTTTGGCTGTTGACGCCGTTTCCAAAAATAAAAAATGGTCGGGATTAGCAGGAATTCGTTACCGGGACAACAGTTTGTTGGTAAACAGCCAAGAAACGTCTACCAATTTTAGACCAACCTTTGCCGATGTGCAAACCAATATCAATTTCACCCCTTCAGCCAAGTGGCAATTTAGTTTTTTAGGCAATGTAGCGCAAAACAAATACAATTACCAACCCTTACTTCGTCAAACCAATTTTGGCACACTTTCTGATCCTATTGCCTTGCTCATCTTTTACGAAGGGCAAGAAAAAGATAAATACGAAACCTATTTTGGTGCCTTAAAAACCACCTTCAACGCCAGCGACAATTTCACCTTGAAACTCATTGGGTCGGCCTACCATACTTTAGAACAAGAATATTTTGATATTGATGCGGCTTACGCCTTGGGTGAAATTGACAGCAACATTGGCTCAGAAACCTTTGGCGATGTAACCTACAGCCGAGCCATTGGTTCACAACTCAACCACGCCCGCAACGACCTGGATGCCTTAATTGTTAATGCCGAGGTAAAAGGATTTCACGACATCAAAAAACACCAAATTGAATGGGGTTTTAAATACACCCGAGAAGACATTCGGGACCGCATCATCGAATGGGAAGTAATTGATTCGGCTGGATTTTCTTTGAATCCACGTGACTTGGATATTCCTTCCAACAACCAACCCTACACCCCCTATATTGGTCCATTGGTTCCATTTAATAATGTGCGAGCCAAAAATTTCATCAACATTAATCGATTCTCAGGCTATGCCCAATGGAGTCTAAAATCAAAATTAGGATCCAGTGAAGTTTCCTATAATGCTGGTGTGCGAATGCACCAATGGCAGGTTACTGGAGCGCCAACTGCAGGAATTACACAAACCGTAGTGAGTCCTCGTGCTCAGTTTGCCATCAAACCCGATTGGAATCGGGACATGATCTTCCGCGTTTCGGGAGGGTACTATTATCAACCTCCTTTTTATAGAGAGCTACGCGATTCTTTGGGTGTAGTTTTGCCTAATGTCAAGGCGCAAAAATCCATTCATTTTGTGATCAGCAACGATTACAGTTTCAAGATGTGGAATCGACCGTTTAAAATGGTTACCGAGGCCTATTATAAATCGCTCACTGATGTCAATCCCTATACGCTCGAAAACGTCCGCATTCGTTATGCAGCCAGCAATACCGCAGTTGCTTTTGCCCAAGGTCTTGACGTGCGACTCAACGGAGAGTTTGTTCCGGGCACCGAATCTTGGTTGAGCTTTGGTTACTTAAAAACCGAAGAAAACATAGACAATCGGGGTTATATTTCACGACCCACCGACCAACGCCTCAAATTTGGAATCTTGTTTCAAGATTACATGCCCAATATTCCTAGTTTAAAAGTGTATTTGAATATTGTTTACAATACCGGATTACCTGGTGGTTCACCTTCCTATGCGGATCCATATCAATACCAAAATCGATTACGCGATTACCGCCGTGCTGATGTTGGATTTTCGTACGTGTTTACAGAGAAAAACAAGGATAGACGAGAAGGGCATTGGCTACGAAAATTCACTGATTTAGCCGTAGGTTTTGAAATCTTCAATATGTTCAATAACCAAAATACAATAACCAATACGTGGGTTCGGGATGTGTATACCAAAAGTCAATATGCAGTGCCAAATTATTTGACTACCCGGGTGTTTAACCTGAAATTATCTGTGCGTTTATAGATTAACTTTCAAACGACTGCATGTTTACCAATTTGTAGTAGGTGCCGTTGGCTTGCATCAATTGGTCGTGGGTACCTTGCTCTACAATTTCTCCTTTGTGCATCACCACAATCAAATCGGCCTTTTGGATGGTAGACAAACGATGCGCAATCACTACTGAGGTTCGGTTTTGCATCATGTTTTCTAGAGCCACTTGCACCAATTTTTCGCTTTCGGTATCCAAGGCTGAAGTCGCTTCATCCAAAATCATGATCGGTGGATTTTTCAAGACTGCTCGGGCTATACTCAAGCGTTGTTTTTGTCCACCTGACAATTTGTTGCCGCTGTCACCAATGTTGGTGTAAATCCCTAAAGGCAAATCTTTCACAAATTCGTAGGCGTTGGCAATTTTGAGTGCTTCAATAATTTCTTCATCCGTAGCGTCGAGTTTGCCTAAGGAGATGTTTTCTTTGATGGTGTCATTAAACAAAATACTATCCTGAGTGACTAAGCCCAACATGCCACGTAAGGATTGCAATTTCAAGTCTTTGATTGCAATACCGTCTATGGTAATTGAACCTTGGTTGATGTCGTAAAAACGGGTCAACAAATTGGCAATGGTACTTTTTCCGCTGCCCGATTGCCCAACTAAGGCAACCGTTTTTCCTTTGGGAATAAACAAAGAAAATTGTTTTAAAACCGGTTCAGTATCGTAGCAAAACGAAACGTCTTTTAATTCAATTTGCTGATCAAAGCTATTTTTTTCTTGTGCGTTTGGACCGTCTTTTATCGGGTTGTCTTGATCTAAAATTTCCAAAATGCGCTCTGCGGCAGCGGTTCCTTTTTTGATGTTATACGACGCTTTTGAGATCGATTTGGCTGGTGTCAAAATGTTGTAGGCCAATCCCATATAGGCAATAAAAGCCGCTCCGTTCAAGGTTTTTTCAATCAAAACCATATGTCCGCCATACCACAATAGAATGGCAATGACCATAATGCCCATAAATTCACTCACCGGCGATGCTAAGTTTTGGCGGTTGCCAATAGAATTGGATAACTGAAAAAAGCGTTGGGTAGAAGCTTGGAATTTTTGGGTGAAATAAGTTTCTCTGTTGTAGCCTTTCACCACTTTTAAGCCACCCAAGGTCTCTTCTATGGTAGACAAAAACGTACCCTGTTCTTGCTGGGCTTTGGTCGATTGTTTTTTGAGTTGTTTGCCAATCAACGAAATAATATAACCCGAAACCGGGATGAAAATAAAGACAAAAATCGTGAGTTTGGCGCTTATGCTAAACATGGTCACAATTGTAAATACAATGGTCAATGGCTCTTTCACAATGAGTTCCAGTAGCGACAAAAATGACGATTGTACTTCGTTTACATCATTCGAAATTCTAGAGATCGTATCCCCTTTGCGTTTTTCTGAATAATACGAAATTGGTAATTCCATGGTTTTGGTATACATGGCGTTGCGCATATCTTTTAGTACGCCATTGCGCAAAAAAGTGATAAAAAACAAAGCAAAGTAATCGCTCAAGTTTTTCAGTAAAAATATGCTAATGATCACGGCTACCATAATCGATAAAGTATAACCCACCCCATTGGTGTCCGTAGTTGTAGTAATAAAATAACTCAGGTAATCTTCTAAAAATTGTTTGACTGTTCCGATCCCCTGAAATACCGGCAATACCGTATTGCGTTTGGTTTGGTCAAACAACACCTGAATCATCGGGATTAAGGCCACAAACGAGAGCGTACTGAAAAGTGCATATAGAATATTAAAAAAGATATTCAGGTAGGCATACTTTTTATATGGAAGTATATAAGGAATAATTTTTTTGAAGTTTGTCATTAAATGATACTTAGTTCTTTTAAAATGATTTTGATTTTTTGTCCGCTGGGTCGGGCCTAAATTTTGGCGCCGTCTTCCGTGTAATAAATCAATACATCCGATTTTGGAATCTGCAAGATTTCCACGCTACCGTCTAATAAATTGGTTGCGGTGCTGTTTTTATAGTCCTCTACCATGATCACGCGTTGACCATTCAAGGTTTTGATCGGATTTTCACGCATGTCAATCATCATTTGGTTGATTTCTTGCAAGCCTTCGCGTCCTTTTTTGGTGAGCGAAACCAATTGCTCTTTGTAAAATCCGTGGTCGACATACAAATTCAATAGTTCTCGGTATACCGAGCTGCCCATGGCTTTGGCTTGCGCGGCTACTTCGCACATGAGTAAAGTGGCGGCTACGGCATCTTTGTCGCGCACCGCATCGCCCACCATATATCCAAAGCTTTCTTCACCACCGCCAATAAATTCCAACTCCGGAAAATCTTTGATCATTTTGGCAATCCATTTGAATCCGGTTAAGCCCACTTTGCATTCTACGTCATAGGCCGAGGCCAATTCGAGTACCATGGGGGTAGAAACGATCGTTGATCCCACAAATTGTTTGCCGGTGATTTTGCCTTGGTTTTTCCATTGTTCAAGCAAAAATGCGGTCATCAACACCATGGTTTGGTTTCCGTTGAGCAATACCATTTTACCTGATAGATCGCGCACGGCCACACCCAATCGGTCGCAATCGGGATCGGTACCCACCACCAAATCGGCTCCGGTTTTCTCGGCTAAAGCCAAGGCCATCGTGAGTGCTTCGGGTTCTTCGGGGTTTGGTGAAATCACTGTCGGGAAATCGCCATTGGGTTCGGCTTGTTCGGGCACTATGTGAACTTGCGTATAGCCTGCTTGAGCTAAGGTTTGCGGAACGGCCGTAATCGAGGTGCCATGCAAGGAAGTAAATACAATTTGCAAGTTGTCTTTGTCGGCTTGTGGCGTATTAAACCCAGCATGGGCAATAGACGACGCAATAAAGGCTTCGTCAATTTCTTGATCGATATAGGTAATGAGATTTTCGTTGGCCGTAAATTGAATGTCGGCATAGTTCAACGATTCAATCACTTGAATGATTTCTTTGTCTTGCGGCGGAACCAATTGCCCTCCATCTTCCCAATACACCTTGTAGCCATTGTATTCGGGGGGATTGTGTGAGGCCGTGAGTACAATTCCAGCCTGACATTTCAAGTGTTTTAGCGCAAAACTCAGTTCAGGTGTAGGACGCAAATCAGAAAATAAATACACCTGAATCCCGTTGGCCGAGAACACATCGGCGACCACTTTGGCCAAAGTTTGGCTGTTGTGGCGGCAATCAAAGGCGATCACGACTTTTAGATTTTCGCCCGGAAACGATTGCTGTAAATAATTGGAAAGCCCTTGGGTATTTTTGCCCAAGGTATATTTGTTGATTCGGTTGGTGCCCACGCCCATTACGCCGCGCATACCACCGGTGCCAAATTCAAGATTTTTATAAAAACTTTCTTCCAATTCTTTCACATTGGTTTCCGCCATTTCGCGAATGTGCGCCTGCGTTTCGGTGTCAAAAACCGGGCTAAGCCATTCGTTTACTGCGCTAATAAGATGAGATGGTAAATTCATAAAGGTATGCGTAGGTTATTTTTTTTGAAGCGTTTTCCAGCTTTCCACTTTAGTTTTCAAGCCAAACCCTGGCTTGAAAAGCTGCCGTTGCAATCCGGGCTAGGGCAGTAGGAAAAAGCGCTTTACAATTCGTTTGCAATTTTATAGCGGTCGTCGTTGTTTTTGGAGCGCAGGATGATTTCGCCTAAAAATCCAGCCAAAAACAATTGCGTTCCGATGATCATAGTGGTTAGTGCAATATAAAATAAAGGATTGGCGGTAACCAGTATTGTGGGTAAGCCAGAATACAGTTTAATCAGTTTTACAGTAATAATGGTGCCAGTCGAAATAAACCCAATACTAAACATGATTACCCCCAGGGCGCCAAACAAGTGCATCGGGCGTTTACCAAAGCGGGACAAGAACCAAATGGTAATCAAATCCAAGAAGCCGTTTATGAAGCGTTCCATGCCAAACTTGGTTTCGCCGTATTTACGCGCTTGGTGTTTCACCACCTTTTCGCCTATTTTAGAAAAGCCGGCATTTTTGGCCAAAACCGGAATGTAGCGGTGCATTTCGCCCGAGACTTCGATGTTTTTGATTACTACTTTTTTATAGGCTTTGAGTCCGCAATTGAAATCGTTGAGTTGCACCCCCGAAGTTTTTCGAGCGGCCCAATTGAACAATTTGGACGGTAAATTCTTGCTCACCACCGAATCGTAGCGTTTCTTTTTCCAACCCGAAACCAAATCAAAGTGTTGTTGGGTAATGAGTTCATACAATCCCGGAATTTCATCGGGGCTGTCTTGCAAATCGGCATCCATGGTAATGATCACCTCGCCTTGGGCTTTGGCAAAACCAGCGTGCAAGGCCTGCGATTTGCCGTAATTTTTTTGAAACTGAATTCCTTTTACATTCTGGTTTGCAGCAGCCAACTCGCTGATAATTTGCCAGGAATTATCGGTGCTTCCGTCGTCAATAAACAAAACCTCATACGAATAGCCGTGTGTGTTCATAACCTGAACAATCCAATCGTGCAATTCGCGCAGGGATTCTTGTTCGTTGAGTAAAGGAATAACGAGGGATAGATTCATGCGTTACAAGCTTTGAGGTGGAACTCGTTTGATGATTAACGACGAAATTAATCCGATGATGCTGTAGAATATAATATTAAAAAAGAAGCCTTTAAGTTGGCCTGCAACTCCAAATGAATCAGAAGTCCGCATGTCTTCGACCACTTTTTTAATATCGGCTGCTTTGGCCCCAAATTTTTGCATCATTTCTACCGTGTATTTAATCACGTTTTCAGAAAGGATTGTTTTGGCTTCTACATCAATCACATTAAAAAGCACGATATTGAATAGCGTAGAAATTAAAAAACCGATTAGCACAGCAATAAAAAAACTGGTAAACGATTCTTTGAAGGTGATAAAACCACCCAATATTTTTTTGTATTGCACGGAGGCAAGCACACCAAATACGGTAATGATGCCCACATTTACAATACCTACCCACGATTTGGTAAACAAATTGAGGTCCATTACATACAGGATGGTGAGTAGTAAAGTAAGCGTTAATCCCAATAATAAGCCCATATTTAGGGCGATTTTCTTTTGTGTGTCCATGGTAAAGGATCATTTTAAAAATGAGCCACAAATATAGTAAATCCCACACGAATGCCGTAACATTTTTGATTTTGGGCTTCCAAGTAAAAAAAGCGTGATTCGATTTGTTTTTTGAAAAATAAGTGTAAATTTGCGCACTCAAAATAATAGTAGAAAATAAAAAGTTATAAGGAGTTTATACCTTTTGCAATAAAAGCTTCAAAACAACTTATAATTCAATTAGAAAAAAAACATACCATGGGAATTCACCCAGAGAACTACAGATTAGTTGCTTTCAAAGACATGTCAAACGAAGATGTGTTCATCACCAAATCAACTGCCGATACCAAAGAAACCATTATGCACGACGGCGTAGAATACCCGGTAGTGAAAATGGAGATTTCTAGAACTTCTCACCCTTTTTACACTGGTAAATCTAAATTGATCGATACAGCAGGACGTATTGATAAATTTAAAACCAAATACGCCAAACACATCAAATAGTTTTTATTGTGTTCAAAATATACCAAGCCTCCCAACCGGGAGGCTTTTTATTTTTATTTGCGCGATAAATTGGTAACTTTGGCCCAGTTAACCAAGAACGTCTTCCATGAATTATATTCTTTTTGACGGCCCCGTCCGAACAGCTTTATTGCCACTCACGTTTACGCGACCCGTTGCCGATATCCGTGTGGGAATTTTAACCATCCGCGAAAAATGGGAAAAGTATTTAGGGACCACCACTACCTCCTTGACCGAAGACTACTTGTCTGAGAAGTTTCCCATGGTGGAGATGGAGCACAATGTGATGATTAATGCCTCTTATTTGCCAACCGCAGAATTGGTAGAGTTAATCCAAGACTTAGGCCCCAATCAGGCGGTGTTTCATGGAGAAAATGTGGTTGCTTTTTATACCCAAGAATCGCAAGAAACCGTAGATTTTGACACCTATGCAATCACTGACTTTGCAGGAGAATGCATACAAATAGCCCATCCTTGGGACATTTTTGCCAAAAATGATGCGGCCTTGCGTGCCGATTTTGCTTTGCTTACCGAAGACCGCAGCTCGCAACCGATTCCTAAAAGTGTGAATGTAATTGCACCCGATCATATTTTTATTGAAGAAGGTGCCCAACTCGAATTTGTCACTTTAAATGCGTCTACGGGTCCAATCTACATTGGTAAAGACACCGAAATCATGGAAGGTTCTGTGATTCGCGGGCCTTTTGCGTTGTGTGATCACGCCGTGGTGAAACTGGCTACTAAAATATACGGTGCTACTACAGTAGGGCCGCACTGTCGCGTGGGAGGAGAGCTCAATAACGTGGTGCTATTTGCCTATTCAAACAAAGGCCACGATGGCTTTTTGGGCAATGCAGTTTTGGGCGAATGGTGTAACCTAGGCGCCGACAGCAACAACTCCAACTTGAAAAACAATTACGAAGAAGTAAAATTGTGGAGCTACGAAAAAGAAGGATTTGCCAAAACAGGTCTGCAATTTTGTGGCTTAATCATGGGGGATCACAGCAAATGTGCCATCAATACCATGTTTAATACCGGCACCGTGGTTGGGGTGAGCGCCAATATTTTTGGTAGTGGATTTCCGCGCAATTTTGTACCCAGTTTTACTTGGGGCGGTGCGCAAGGTTTTACCACTTACCTTACCAAAAAAGCCTTTGAAACTGCCCGCATTGCGATGTCTCGCCGTTCGGTAGAATTTGATGAGGTGGAAGCGCGTATTTTGGAAGCGGTGTTTGAGCAAACGCAAAAGTGGCGTAAAGACTAATACCGTTGCTATTGAAGCTGCGAAAGGGATAGCAGCGGCATCCTGCGTGCAAACGCAGATAGAGCGGATAGCCCGACCCAACGGGATTCGCCCAAATAAACAAAACATGACTGATAGAAAAAAAGTAGCTTTTTATACCTTAGGTTGTAAACTGAATTTTTCGGAAACCTCGACCATTGCCCGTTCGTTTCAAGACGAAGGTTTTGATCGCGTTGATTTTGAAGAAGCGGCCGATATATACGTGATTAACACTTGTTCGGTGACCGATAATGCCGACAAGCAGTTTAAGCAGGTGGTGAAAAAAGCCTTGCAAAAAAACAACCAAGCCTTTGTGGCGGCCGTGGGCTGTTATGCGCAACTCAAACCCGAAGAATTGGCGGCAGTAGATGGTGTAGATTTGGTGTTGGGCGCCACTGAGAAATTTAAAATTACCGATTACATACACAATTTGGCCAAAAACGATCGAGGCGAAGTGCATTCTTGCGAGATCGAAGAAGCCGATTTTTATGTAGGCAGCTACTCGATAGGCGACCGCACCCGCGCTTTCTTGAAAGTGCAAGACGGCTGTGATTATAAATGTACGTATTGTACGATTCCCTTGGCTCGTGGGATTTCCCGCAGCGATGCTTTAGAAAATGTGTTGCAAAATGCCTTCGAAATTGCCGCCCAAGGAATCAAAGAAATTGTGCTTACTGGCGTGAACATTGGCGATTACGGCAAAGGAGAATTTGGCAACAAAAAACACGAACACACCTTTTTGGATTTGGTGCAAGCGCTTGACGAAGTGCCCGGGATTGAACGCCTGCGCATTTCGTCGATAGAGCCCAATTTGCTGCGCAACGAAACCATCGCGTTTGTAGCGCAAAGCAAAACCTTTGTGCCGCATTTTCACATCCCGTTGCAATCGGGTAGTGACGTGATTTTGAAAAAAATGAAACGCCGTTATTTGCGTGACGTTTATGTGGATCGAGTGACAGCCATTCGCCAACACCTGCCCGATGCTTGTATTGGTGTGGATGTGATTGTGGGCTTTCCCGGTGAAACCGATGAGTTGTTTTTGGAAACCTATCATTTTTTGAATGAATTGCCCATCTCGTATTTGCACGTATTTACCTATTCGGAACGCGATAACACGGAGGCCGCTGCTATGGATGGCGTGGTGCCAACAGCTGTGCGTGCCAAACGCAGTAAAATGCTGCGCGGATTATCGGTCAAAAAACGCCGTGCTTTTTATGAAAGCCAATTGGGCACTACCCGCAAGGTGTTGTTTGAAGGCGAAAACAAAGCCGGGTATATGTATGGCTTTTCCGAAAACTACGTGAAAGTGAAAGCACCTTGGAATCCCGAATTGGTCAATACCTTGCAAACGGTGCAATTGAGCCATATTGATGAAGATGGGTCGGTGAGAGGGGTTTGAGTCGTAAAGTCATAAAGTCAAAAGTCATAAAGTCGAAAGTTGTATTTTCGTCTCTAATCTCTTTGTCTTTCATCTCCCAATAGTAAGCGATAAGTAATGCTGTTGTTTGCAAAAGTTTTTTGCAATCCAAAATAGCTAAAATCAATACCCCTCCAACGGAATCTCAATCTCGTATTTCTTCTTCCCAGGATTGGGCAATTTGGTATCACGCAACCAGGGATTATGCAATTTCAAAATTTTATAATTGATGCCTTGGCTTTTGGCAAATTGAGCCAAGTTGCTAATGGAACTGTCCACCACAATTTTCTTGGAGGGTAGGTTTTTATACAGTTCTTCAGGGCTAATTTCAAAACCGAATTTTACTGGATTTTGCATGATTTCTTTTAAAGCCAAGATGCGAAACACATAGCGTGCCGTTTCGTCGTTGAGCAATAAATCATAATAGTTGTTTACTTGTTGGTTTTCAATTTGTTTTCCAACGCCGCTCATTCCGCCATTGTAGGCGGCGGCGGCTAAGGTCCACGAACCAAATTTGGCTTTGGCTTGCAACAAATAATCACAGGCGGCTTCGGTGGCTTTTTCTAAATGGTGCATGAATTGCCAAATCCCTCTAGCTCCTGCCGAAGACACGGCATGCACCAAGCCACTTTCGATTACCGCTAGATATTTGAAATCGTCGGGCACGCCTTTGCGTTGCAAGATGGGTTCGATGATGGGAAATACGCGGTTGGCTCTTTTGATGATTAATAGTGTACTGGCATCCAGATTGGCATTTACCAACAATTCACGGTCCAAGCGTTCGCGCACATCGGTAATTTGAAGCGGGGTTTCTTCACCCGAAAAATCAATTTTGGCTGGAAAAAATTGGGGTGTTCCTTCGCGGGTGATTTTGTTTTTATTTTCTACAGAAGTGGCAAAAATCAAAAACAGCGCACACACAAACACAACAGCAATCCAAACAGGGAAGGAAAATTTTTTCATAAAAAAGAAAATCGTATTAAAGGCATAAACTTACAAAATCTGAATTTAGTATTCGCGCAGC
>JAPLEX010000062.1 GCA_026390995.1 Flavobacterium sp. | reverse complement strand
TGGCAGTTAATCCTCCGTTATATTGGGTTATGCTAGTAAAATTGATTTGTGAATACCACATTCCTGCTCCTACCAAAGCTGTATTTGCCACCCCAAAATAAAGTGAGCTATTTACATTGTAAACTCCCGGTGGGAGATAAATAGTTTGCCCGCCATGGCTGTTGATAAATGTTTGAAGTGTACTGCCGTTTCCTGAATAAGCCACCGCAGTTGCTGGTAATGTAACTAACGCTGGAACAGCTTCCATTTCTATAAAATCAACCGTTATTACGCCACTCAATTGAACCAATTGAATCGTTCCAGATGCCAAGCTGGGAAGTTTGTATCGTACTTCGTCAAAACGCATTTTCGGGTTTAGGTTGACTATCCCAACATTATTAGGATTTCCATTATTCCATAATGATTCCCACGACCAAGTTGAGGTCAAAGTAAGAACAGTAAGAAGGGATTGTCCTGCATATACTCCTACAGTTGCTGAAGTTCCATTGGGTACACTGTAGCGCAACACTAAACCATCTGCAGGCTCCTGCATTTGCCAAGTCAAAATTGGTGCGGTTCCTGTAAGGAGCACACATTGCTGATCTGAAGCCTCTGATTGAAGGTCAGATTGCTTGTATGATTTAGGGAGAATTGTTGCTGTACTCCCGGCTAATCCATTTTCAGCTTCATAGCGAATGTAGGGCGCGTCATAATAACCGCGCTGCCCGAAAACAGAAGGAATAGACAAAAATAAGTACAGACAAATTAGAGCAGTATTGTATATTTTCATGTTGTTAATTTACTTATTCCATTCTTAAAATACTACTCTTCCCACAACCTCCAACAATTCCAGACAACAGACTAACAGATTCAAGATAAGAGACAGTTCTAAGAAAACCAACTCATAACTCATAACTCATAACTCATAACTCACAACTCAAATCGTATCCACCTTCAACTTCTCCTCCCGGTTCGCGATTTCCCAAGCGATGGCAAAGGCCAATTGGGTGCGTTTGGCCAGGGCGTCAAATTCTATTTTATCGACCTCGTCTGAGGCTTGGTGGTAATCGGCGTGTACGCCATTGAATAAAAATACCGAAGGAATGTTGTGTTTGGCAAAGTTGTAATGATCGGAACGGTAGTAAAAGCGGTTCGGATCGTTTTTGTCGTTAAAGGTGTAATCGATGTTGGTGTGCACAAAATCGGAATTGGCTTTTTCGCAAATGGCATGCAAATCAGAGGAGAGGTAATCGGAGCCAATTAAATAAATGTAGTCGTTGGAGTTGGCGTGTTTTTCGTCGCGGCGACCAATCATGTCGATGTTTACGTCGGCAACCGTATTGGCCAAGGGAAACAAAGGATTTTCTGAATAATAGCGCGAACCGTGCAAGCCGTGTTCTTCGCCAGTTACATGCAAAATCAAGATCGAGCGTTTAGGACCTTGACCGGCAGCTTGAGCCAGTTGAAAGGCTTGGGCAATTTCCAATAGGGCTACCGTGCCCGAACCGTCGTCGTCGGCGCCGTTGTATACTTCGCCATTCTTTACACCCACATGGTCATAATGGGCCGAAATCACCACAATTTCGTCGGGTTTTTCCGATCCTTTAATGAACGCCCAAATGTTCTCCGAATCGGGCAGGTTTTCGTTGCGTTTGGCATTCAAAAAGCTAGCAGGAACCGGTTGGTAATAGGATTGAGCACCCGTTGGAAAGGGAATAGTATTGTTTTGATAGTGTGCAATCAAGTAGTTTCCGGCCTTTTTTTGTCCGGCGCTGCCTGTTTCTCGGCCCTCCATTTCATCGGATGCCACCACCAATAAATGGGTTTTTAGGTCTTTGGCCGTAATTGAATTCAGATAAGGAATAAGTGATTTTTTCTGGTTTTTGATTTTTTGTCCTTGGGCAGTAAAAACAAGGCTGATGAGCAGAAAGAGGTAAAGTGTAGTTCGCACGCTAAATAAATTTGATTCAGCGACTAAAGTACTTATTTTAGCTTAATTCAAAAGTATATGCACGTATTTTAGCCTTATTTTTACCACAAATTTTTTGTTATGCAATCCAAAGAAACTACCGTTGAGGCCTACATGGCCCAATTGCCCGACGAGCGCAAAGCAGCGATGGAACAGTTGCGAGCCCTCATTACCCATCATTTACCCGCCGGTTTTCAAGAAGAAATGTCCTATGGCATGATTGGGTATGTGGTGCCGCACAGCTTGTATCCGCAGGGTTACCACTGCAATGCCAAGTTACCCTTGCCGTTTATGAATTTGGCCTCGCAAAAAAACTTCATCGCTTTGTACCACATGGGCATGTATGCCGATCAATCGATTATGGATTGGTTTACCACTGAATACACCAAAACGGGGAGTAGCAAATTAGACATGGGTAAAAGTTGTATGCGGTTCAAGAAAATGGCAGATATTCCTTTTGAATTAATTGGAAAATTGGCTTCCAAAATGTCGGTGGAGCAATGGATTTCATGTTACGAAAACGCCTTTGTGAAATCAAAAAAATAACAACTTAGTTGGTAGATGTCATGCTAAAACTTCGGTACATACTACTCGTGATCTTGCTGAATACCGGCTATTGGAGTAGTTATGCGCAGCAAGATTCTGTGAATACGCCTAAGAAAATAGAAGACACCAAACTATACAAAAATATTTCCAGTTATTCGGAAAGAAACAGGCTGGGCAAACTAATCAAAAAAACGATTCTTGACCCACTTACTACCCAAAAAAAAACGCAAAATGTTGTAATTTCCTCAGGAAATAAATACGGGTATTGTGCAAATAAAATTATAAGAAATATACAGATAACTACCTATGATCCATTTGGTAATAATGAATTGGATTCTATAAATATGCAAGATGGCTTTGGCTACAAATTGGGTAATGCCCTGCACAACAAAACACAAAATTTTACCATTCGCAATTTGTTGCTCATAAAAAAAAACAAACCCTTGGATACACTTATGTTACTTGAAACTAAACGTATGTTGAGGGCTCAGCGCTTTATCCGTAAAGTTCAAGTCAAACCCATATTGGTTTCGGCTAATTCTGATTCGGTGGATGTTTATGTAAAAGTTTTAGATACTTGGAGTTTAGTTCCCGATTTTACAACTTCAACAACTACTTCTCGATTTCGTTTGACCGAACGAAATTTTATGGGCACCGGGCACGAATTGGGTGCCACCTACAAAAAAAGTATTTTTTACAATGAGTCGGCTTTTAGTGCCAATTATACCTTTCCAAATTTATTTCATACTTTCATTAAAACCGAACTCAATTATGATATTGAAATAGATGGAAGCTACAAGAAATTTATTAATATTGAACGTAATTTTTTCTCCCCATTTACCCAATGGGCTGGAGGTTTTTATTTTGACAAACAACTTCGCAGTGTATTTAATTATGAACCTAATTTAACTCAATTACCTACTAATTTAAGTTCATCATCTATTGATAGTTGGTTGGGACACTCTATAAAAATCTCAAATTTATTTACAACAAAAAAAATAAATTCAAATTTCATTAGTAGTATACGATTTAAGGAAACTAACTACTCATCGGTTTTAGCAGAATCATTAGATCCATTGCGATATTTTTCAGATGACAAACTTTATTTGCTAAGTATGGGAATATCTATACGTAAATACACTGAGGATATTAATGTATTGAATTTTAATACAATAGAAGATATTGCTTCTGGTTTTGTTTATAATGTTACAGGTGGTTATGAACTGAAAAATAATTTGTGGAAAAATTATATCGGGAACCGAATTGCATTTGGAAAATATTTTAAATTGGGTTATTTTGGGGCAGATATAGAATATGGATCATTTTTTTATCATGGTCTTCAAGAACGATCTACCTTTAAAACTAGTGTAACTTATTTTACTCCTTTATTGGGTAATGGCCGTTGGAAGTTTAGGCAGTTTATCAAACCCCAATTGGTAGTGGGAAATGATCGTTTAAACACACCCTACGATCGATTGAACTTAAATGGAGAAAATGGAATTCAGGGATTTAATTCCAACAATTTAATTGGCACGAAAAAAATTAGATTGGCCATGCAAACCCAAGGGTATTCGCCTTGGAACGTATATGGTTTTCGTATGAATCCCTATTTAGGGTATACGTTGGGGATTTTGGGAAACGAAAAACAAGGTTTTATTAACAACAAATTGTACCAACAAATTGGCATTGGCTTGATTGTGACCAATGATTATTTGTCTTTTAGCTCGTTTCAGTTTTCGTTTTCGTATTATCCCGACACGCCATTTGATTCCAATGAGGTGTTTAAAACCAACACCTTCAAAAGTACCGATTTTGGCTTGCCCAGTTATGAAATCGGAAAACCCAGCTTAGTTCCCTACGAATAATTAGCGGTTTGTATTCTGCCAAGTTTCTAAATAAAGTGCAGCGATTTGTTGGTAATGGTGTTCCTTTTCGATGAATTTTCTCGCCCGTGCACCAATGGCAATAAGTTCGGCAGGATGTTCAATTAAAAAAGATAAAGCTTCGATCAGTTCATTTAGATTGGCTGTCGCGTTGCAATTAACCAGATTGGTTAGTTTATAGTGTTGGATAAATTCGGGTTCGGCGCCCGTAAACACCACTTTTCCTTTGGCCATAGACTCTAAGGCATTGTAGCCTTGGTCGTGTGCATACGCCTGATCTAGAATAATATGGGCCTTGTCATAGTGAGTAATGTATTCGGCGTAGGGCAAATTGGTGGTTACGCAAATCTCCACTTGCTCGGGGTATTTTTGTTTAATGAGTGCCAAGGCGGCTTCAAAAACATCCAAGCCTTTTTTATAGTAACTCAGGGTATTAATCCCTAAGAAAATACAAATTTTATCTTTGATTTCTAGGGGTTGAAAGACTAACTTATCAATATTCACCGGATTGGGGTGTAAACCTAAATACCTTGAATGCCCTAGCAAAGGCAGGTGATAGTCCATATCGGTGGCGATTACACCTTGGATGTGTTGGTACAAATAGTCGTGCAATTCTTTGAAGTTTTGTTGTTTAAATTTCAAAACACCATTAAACATTTTGTCACTAATTTTCCCTGCCAAATACGGTTGCACCGCCGATTTATACTCCGGGTTATCAAAGCAATAGGTTACGTTTACATAGTCGTCACCACAGCTCAACAGAAATACGTTTTTGTTATGGGCAAATAGATACGAAAGAATCTTTTGTTCGGTTTTGGGTTGGCAATAAAAACTGTTTTCATTTATCAGCTGCACCACATCAAAATTCCGACATTGCTCCTTATGGCGAATAAATTGGCGATAGGTAAGGTAGGAACTGATGTCAAACCCACTGAGTTTAAGTAGCGCCACTTTGCATTTTTTTCGCCAGCCGGAATCCCATTTTTTTTCGAGCGGAAGATCTACCGGATAGTGTTTAAATCCGTCTTGAAAACCCAAGTGAACGACGGTGTGTCCCAACGACTGAAGGCCTTCCTTCAAGGAATTGTGCAACCTGCTGTATTCGCCAATGAGTAAGATGTTCATATATTAGTATATTTGACAAATATATTTACAAATACCCAACAATGGCTACTGCTCCTCAGAAAATAGCAATCGTGACAATCACCTTGGCCAAAGGTGGAGCCGAGCGCGTGGCAGCCAATTTAAGTTTTATATTCACCCATTTGGGTTATGAAGTACACCTCATTACCATTAACAACGCAATAGATTATGCCTATTCTGGCCAATTGTTCAATTTGGGTATCGAAGAGAAGCAAAGCTCTTGGTTGCGCAAAGGCAGCAAAGCCATTCGCCTGAAACGGTATTTACAAGACCAACAAATTTCGGTGGTGATAGACAACCGAACGCGACCAAATTTTTGGAAAGAAGTTTTTTACAACTGGGTCTATCGCAACCGCAAAGTCATTTACTTACTACACAGCTACAGGCTCGAGAATTATTTGCCCAAATCGGCTTTGTTGGCCCATTTGTTATACAGAAACTCAACTCAGTTTGTGGCGGTATCCAAAGCAATTGCCGAGCGAATGAAAACCAAGTATGGATTTGATCGCGTGCAAACCATCTACAACAGCATTCCCGAGTTGCCTGCAAAAATGTCTGCAGATTCTACAACCGAGAAACCCTATATTTTGTTTTTTGGTCGATTGAACAACGCCGTCAAAAACATCAACTTGCTTTTGGAAGCCTTCAATCTTTCCGGAATTCATCAGCAGGGTGTGTTACTCAAAATAATGGGAGATGGTCCAGACAAAATTGCAATTTCATCCTATATCAATCAGCTTCAACTCGACGAATACGTTGAACTCATGCCTTTTGAACAAGCGCCATTTTCGGTTATCCAACAAGCCAAATTTACCGTGCTAACGAGTCATTATGAGGGCTTTCCAATGTCCATCGTAGAATCCTTGGCTCTAGGCGTTCCAGTTGTTTCGGTTGATTGCCTGTCTGGTCCCACCGAATTAATTCAATCGGGCGAAAACGGAATTTTAGTACCCAATCATAACGTGCAAGCCTTGGCCGATGCACTGAATGAGCTCAACACAAATGAGGCTTTGTATGAAAATTGCAAAAAGAATGCCCAAAAAAGCATAGAACATTTATCTTTGGATTCCATCAGTTCAGATTGGAACAATTTGCTACAAACTAGTTATGAAAAACACGATTAATCAGGTTCAACTGCTCGATATCCCCAAAATTCACGATACCCGAGGCAATCTTTCGGTGGTAGAGGGAAATACGGTGCCTTTTGCGCTCAAACGCGTATATTATTTGTATGATGTACCCAGCGGTGCAGCGCGAGGAGGACATGCCCACATTCATCAATCTGAAGTATTGATTGCGTTGAGTGGCAGTTTTGAAGTGTTATTGAAGGATGGTCAGGATGAAAAAACGGTTCGATTGTCGTTGCCCAATTCGGGTTTGTTAATTCCCACCGGAATTTGGCGCGAATTGCACAGTTTCTCGTCGGGATCCGTTTGTTTGGTTTTGGCCTCTGGTGAATTTGACGAAGCCGATTACATTCGCACCTATACCGAATTTGAGTTATTTAAACAAAGTGCGTCGCAATCCTAAGGCAATCAAAAGCGGTTGCAATCTAACTAATCCGCGCAAAACCCAAGCTGGAAGCGCAAACAATACGCGTTTTTTGATGGACAAATTTTCAAACGCAATTCCCTTTTTCATTTCTTGGTAATACGCCCAATCGCCGCGTAATTTTGATTTGATTCCCAAGGAATAGCGATTCCAATCCAAATAGCGTTTTAACGCAGGATTTTTTATTTCCCATTCGGCATAGGTTGAAAAATTCATTTTTTTGGGTGTCAAGGAAGTTTGTTTGGATAAACTTTGGTCATCATACGTATAACGTGCCGTGCGATGCCAAATGAACACCACCGGAAATTGCAGGCCCAATCGGATCCATAAATCCAAGTCTTGCCCGCTCTTGATTCCAGTATCAAAAACGCCCACTTGTTCCAAAGCTGTTTTTTTAATTACTACACTCGAGGTCCAAAGGACTGGTTCGATCCCGCTGGCTTCAAAAAAATTAACCAATTCAAAATTGGCTTTTTTAGGAAATGCATAGTGTGCTGGAATGAGCTGATGGC
>JAPLEX010000096.1 GCA_026390995.1 Flavobacterium sp. | reverse complement strand
AACTCACTTGCTCTTCTTTTATTTTTCGTTCTATTTTATTCAATAAATCACTAGCAGGCGCTGTGTTTCGGGTAGTTAAATTACTGGAAAGTACAGCATTAATAAAAGTTTCTTTTTCCATAAGTATAGCCAATTAAAGGTGATTATTTTTGTGGTATTCGTCAAATTTTTCTGCCAATTTTTGTTGAAGTGTTTTTTTAGCTCTAAATACTAAAGACTCTACAGAAGAAACACTTAGCTCCATAATTTCAGCTATTTCTCGGTGTGGTAATTCCTCGTGTTTAGATAAAATAAACGCTGTTTTTTGATTGGCGGGTAGCGCATTGATTTGGGTATACAACAACTGTGATTTTTCTTCATTTTCTACCATCAAGTCGGTGTAATCATGACTTTCTATTTGCTTCAACTCTTGTTCATTATCACTTTTTAATCCAAAAATAAACCACCGTTTTTTACTGTTTTTGTGTTTTATATAATCTAAGGATTTATTAATACTAATGCGATATATCCATGTTTTTAGGCTTGATTTCCCTTCAAATTTTGCTAGGGATTGATGCACTTGAACAAAAACGTCTTGGGTAATTTCTTCGGCGTCTTCTTGATTTTGAAGGTATTGATAGGCTTATTTTTTTTAAATATACGGCATTTCAATTGTAGAATTAGACGAAACATTTAGGCTAATCTTGCGCGGACATTTATTAAAATCGCAAAAAAAACACAAGTAAATAATTCCTATATTTGACCGATTTTTATTAACTCAAAATTACAGTAGTATTATGAAATTATTGGAAGGAAAAGTTGCAATTATTACCGGTGCCAGTCGAGGGATCGGAAAGGGAATTGCCGAAGTGTTTGCCAAAAACGGCTGCAATGTAGCCTTTACCTATAGCTCCTCTGCCGAATCTGCTTTGGCACTCGAGAAAGAATTAATTGCTTATGGCGTAAAAGCCAAAGCCTATCAATCGAATGCCGCTGATTTTACCTTAGCCCAAGAATTTGTAGATGCTGTTTTGGCCGAATTTGGTACCGTTGACATCTTAATAAACAATGCAGGAATTACGAAAGATAATTTATTGATGCGCATGACCGAAGACGATTTTGATCAAGTAATTGATGTGAATTTAAAATCGTTATTCAACATGACCAAAGCGATTCAAAAAATAATGTTGAAAAACAAAGCGGGATCCATCATCAACATGAGTTCGATTGTGGGGGTAAAAGGAAACGCAGGTCAAACCAATTATTCTGCTTCTAAAGCCGGCATCATTGGATTTACCAAATCGGTGGCCTTAGAATTGGGATCAAGAAACATTCGTTGCAACGCGATTGCACCTGGTTTTATCGAAACCGAAATGACTGCCAAATTAAATCCAGAAGTGGTACAAGGATGGCGCGATGGAATCCCAATGAAACGCGGAGGAACTTCAGAAGACATTGCCAACGCCTGTTTGTTTTTGTCGTCTGATCTTAGTTCTTATATTACAGGTCAAGTGTTGCACGTAAACGGGGGCTTATTAACGTATTAATTCGACTGAAATACCAGTGAAAACCCTATGAACCTAAGTTCCTTTTTTATTCTTGTTGGAATAGTTTTGGTTGCGGTAGGGATTTCCTATTATCACTATTTATATAAAGCCAAGAGCAAATCGAAAACGATTTTGTTTTTGGCTTTTTTGCGTTTTTGCAGTGTTTTTACCTTGTTGCTGTTGTTGTGGAATCCACTGGTAACCGCAACCAAATATGAGGAATACAAAACCCCTTTGCCCATTATTTTTGATAATTCCAGTTCAATTTCAGAATTAAAGGCAGGCGAACAAGCGCAAGATTTGTATAATCAACTCCAAGCTTCCAAAGAATTGTCGAGCAAATACGCTATTCAATATTTGGGTGTAGAAGCCGAATGCGCTCCGTTGTCGGGACTCAATTTTACCGGAAAGCAATCTCGATTGGATCAAGCCGGCAAACAACTCACCTTATTGTACCGCAACCAAAGTTATCCATCCATTTTTATTACCGACGGAAACCAAACCGCTGGCAATGATTTCGTATACAGCTTTGACCCAATAAACCCGATTTATCCTGTGGTGTTGGGCGATACAATTTCGTATTTTGATATAAAAATAGATCAGGTTCAAGCCAATAAATATGCTTTTTATCAAAATAAATTCCCAGTAGAAGTTCAGCTGAGTTACAATGGAACCCAGTCTTGTAGTACCCAACTCAAGTTGATGCAAGCCAATAAAATTATACACACCGAAACCGTCACTTTGCAACCCAATCAAGCAGCACAACTCGTTTCCTTTTTGGTGCCAGCCAATGCATTGGGAGCCCAACTGTATCAAGTTGTGGTTCAATCGGCCAAGCCCGAAAAGAATAGCGTGAATAACAGCAAAAAAATTATTGTAGATGTGTTGGATCAACGCAGAACGATCGCGATCGTTTCTACCAGTAATCATCCCGATATTGCAGCCTTAAAACGCGCTATTGAACACAATGGTCAATCTAAAGTGGAGTTGGTAAAACCCGCTGATGTGAAATCCATAGCCGATTATGCCGTAGTAGTTTTGTACCAGCCAACTACGCGTTTTACAGCACTTTTTGCTGATATTAAACGCTCAAAAACACCTTATATGGTGGTAACTGGAATGCAAACTGATTTTGCTTTTTTGAATCAACAGCAATCAGATTTAACATGTAAAATGAGCACCCAAGCCGAGGAGTTTTTACCGAAGTATACAGATCAATTTACGCTGTTTGCGGCAGATGATTTAGGTTTCGATCAATTTCCTCCGCTGCAAAATCCGTTTGGAACAACTTCAGTCGCGGCTTCAACTATGGTTTTATTGGGCGCTAAAATTCAAGGGGTAGATACCCAACAACCGCTTTTATGTTTCGGCGGAGGAGTGGTGCGCTCAGCCTATTTATTGGGGGAAAATAGTTGGAAATGGCGCATGCAGTACCATGTTAAAAATCAATCTTACGATAAGTATGATGTATTTGTTGATAAAATAATACAATATTTAGCCAGCACCGGTTCCCGAAAATCTTTGGTGGTTTCGCACGAACGCTTTTATAATGCAGGAGAAGAATTGGGGATCACCGCGCAATATTTTACTAAAAATTTTGAGTTCGACGAAAATGCAAAGTTGCAATTGCAATGCAACAATACCAAAACAAAAACCACACAAACCCTGGAAATGTTGAAGCAAGCTTCCTACTTTAAAGCAAATCTAGAAGGATTGGCCGCAGGAAATTATTCCTTTAGCATCAAAGAAACCAGAAGCAATACTACATACAATGGGAGTTTTGAAGTATTGGATTTTCAAATCGAAAAACAATTTGTAAATCCAAATCGAAACCAATTGCTTCAATTAGCGGTTCAAACTAAAGGACAGTTGTATTATCCTGCGCAGCTTAATCAACTCATTGACAAACTCTTGAAAGATCCAAACTACCAAAAGATCCAAAAAGAAATCACCCAAAAAACACCGGTTTTGGATTGGGTGTATTTGTTAATTTTTCTTGTATTCACCTTTGCCCTTGAGTGGTTTGTCCGCAAATATAACGGTTTACTGTAAACCTATCTAGTTGTTATTGTAGCTCTTGTTTTTTAATCGGGCGGAAGCTGTTTGGTAATAGGAAATGGTTTCATTGATCAAATCAACGCGAGGTTTCTTGAGCAATTCTTGATCAAAATTTAGTTGAAAATTAGCCCCTAATTTCTCATTAAATCGTGGCGTTAGCGCCAACTGTTTCACAGCTTGTTTGGGTGAAAGAATGGTGAGCACATTGTCTTTTATGAGTCCCAAATTTTGGTAGGTTGCAATTAGGGCACGAGGTTTATAGTTTTCTGCCAAGACATTTTGCCCGTAAAATTTACTATTAAAAGAAAAATGCAATAGAGCAAACAAGGTGGGCATTACGTCAATTTGAGACATCAATTGGTTCACTTGTGTTGGAGCTACCAATTCGGGACTAAAAATCATTGCAGGAATTCTATATTTATCAAGTGGCAATTCGGTTTTGCCCGAACTAGAAGCACAGTGGTCGGAAAGAATCACAAATACCGTATTGGTATACCAGCTTTGTTTTTTGGCTTGCATAAAGAACTGTCGCAAGGCATAATCAGTGTATTTTACCCCACCATCTCTAGATTTTGCATCGCCCGGAATGTCAATTTTTCCATTGGGGTAGGTGAAAGGCCGGTGGTTGCTCACTGTCATCCAATGGTTGAAAAACGGCTTGTTTAGTTTGGCTTCTTCGTTCATTACTCGAATGGCTTTTTTGGCCATATCTTCGTCGCATACACCCCATACATTGGCAAAACTAGTTTCATTTGGTTGTAGCGTTTTCTTGTCAATAATTCCGTAATTATTTCCACCAAAAAAATCTTCCATATTATCAAAAAAGGCATCGCCACCATATAGATATTTTACGGTATAGCCTTTTTGTGCAAATACCGATCCTGTTGTAAACTTGTTTTTGTTGTCTTTTCGCTTTACCACACTTTCGCCAGGAGTAGGAGGGAGACATAAGGTTACGGCTTCTAGGCCTCGCACAGTGCGGTTACCAACAGCATAGAGGTTGGTAAACAACATACTTTTGGTTGCTAAACTGTCGAGAAATGGAGTTATGTTTTTGTCGTTGCCGTAGGCTTGCATAAAATCAGCACTTAGGCTCTCAATCGTAATAAGCACTACATTTTTGTGTAATTCTGGGACAGAAGCTAGGGGTGAGATACCTATCGGATTATGGGCGGCCAATACCTGTTCTGCGTGTTGTTCGGGTAGTGTTTTGTAAAATTTAAAGTAATCTAATTCACTGTTCGTAAATGCCACGTAAAATTTATACAATCCATTGGCTTGAAGTTCGTTGGTAAAAATATTTTGAGAATTTTCAGATGACGCCAACTTAGGAATACCAACAAAAGCAAGTGCAACCAACAGGGCATACACGCCAATTAATTTCATTTTTTCTATAAAGGTAGGCAGGTTATCCAAGTAATTTTTGGAGCGTTTCACGATGTAATAGGTAATAGCTGCAGTTACAACAAAAAGGGAGCCAAAAATTGGCACTACTGGGTAGGATTGCATGATGTTGCCAATTACTTCGTTGGTGTAAACTAAATAATCAACAGCAATAAAGTTGTAGCGTACGCCAAATTCATTCCAAAAGAAATATTCGCTGATTGCATTTTGTACAATTAGCAGCACAAACAGAAAAATAGTGAATGAAAATAAGGCCAAGCGGATATTGTAGCGGTACTTAGGTAAAAACAACAACAGACCAAACAGGATTGTTTTTAGGGCTATAAATGAAATGCCAATTTCGGGCAAGGAACCGCCATATTCATTTAATATCGTATTGAAAAACGAGACGTATAGCAAAAGCGCTACTAAACAACCAAAAATAAGATATCCATAGGGTTTGTTGAATTTTGTGTCTGATAAAAACAATAAATACACCCACAAAAAAGCACTGGCAACTGCAAAAACCAAGGCGTCTGACAATGTGCCAAGAAAAAATATTTTGATCAATTCAAGGCCTGTAAAACCAGACTGAGTAATGGGATGAAAAAGTAATACAATTCTAGAAATGATACTTACGACCAAATACAAAAGTATGAGGGTATAAAACGGGCTGGTTTTTTTGATAAAATTCATCGTATTAATTTTGAACAAAAATAAGGAAATGTAACTGATTTGCAGAAACTGATTTAGCTGATATTTGTCATAGTTTATTCCCTACATTTTTTTGTACTTTTCCTTATCATTTTCATTTACTAATTAAAAAAAAATTAACTCCCATGAATGACGCCCACTATCACTTAGTAATTAACCATTTTCCAATTATCGGAACTATTTTTGGTTTAGGAATTTTACTTGCAGGACTTGTACTGAAACGAAGTTTATTGCAAAACACGGCTTATGTGCTCTTCATAGTATCAGCACTCACAGGATTTTTATCCATGTATACGGGAGAAGGAGCCGAAGAAATGGTTGAGAATTTCCCAACTGTTAGCGAAAAAATTATTCACGAACACGAAGAACTTGCAGAAAAATTTGCCGTGGTACTTTATGTGTTGGGCTCGTTCTCCTTGCTCACCTTGTTTTTGCAACTCAAAAATAATAGCTTCGCAAAAATAGCAGCCTACTGTACCTTGTTTTTAGCACTAGTAGCGGTTGTTTTGGGTAAAGAAGTTGGTACTTCTGGTGGAGAAATTCGACATACTGAAATCAGAAAAGATGCGAATCAAGCCCAATCAAAACTAGCAGAGCAAGGTGACAACGCAGAGCAAGACGAAGATTGATCAGCTAAATTAATATAAAAAAAAGCCCCGAAAGTTTAATACTCTCGGGGCTTTTTGTATAGGGGGTAAAAATTATTTTACTTTAAAAGTAACGCGTCTCACTAAGGTTTTGGCCTCAGCTGATGTTCCATCAACACTGGTGTCTTCACCGGCTGATACTATATTTAAACGATCTGCGCTAATACCACCTTTAACCAATACGTTTTTAACGCTAACGGCTCTGTCGTTGGACAATTTAACATTCTTAACGCTGTCGCCAGATTCGTCTGCATGACCAATAATATCAATTGAAGCGGTTGGGTTATTGCGTAAATAAGTTAACATAAAATCAATACCCTCTGTAGAAACATTAGTTGGTTTTGATTTGTTGACATCAAAGAAAGTTGCAATGTAGCCGTCGTTGATAAACCTAGTTACTAAAGCAGAATTGGTACTTGCTTCAACTGTTTTGGCTACGCTGTCTTTGCTTGCAAAAGAACGAGCCAAAGTAGCTTCCATTTCATCAGGTATACCATTGTTGTTTAAATCAACCATTCTACCTTTTGTATCAACAGCAACTCCAGCAATGGAATTGTTCTCTACATCTAAATAGTCTGGAACACCATCTTTGTCGGTATCGTTCATTAATGTTTCCATTTCGCCGATACGTTTTTCTAAGGCGTCAATTTCTAAAGCATCAATTTCTTCTAGTCGTTTGTTAGGTATAATAGCCCAATCTCCATGGTCATTGAATTTACCAAAAGCATAACTAATTCCTAATGAAGCATTAAGCATTTGTCCAGCTAAGTTATTTTGAGTTTCAGAATAATGGCCGTCCCAGGCAAAGTGTTGTCTGAAATTGGAAATCATATTAACGTCAAGTTGCAAGCTGGTTTTTTTAGAAATCCTTACTTGAGGAGTAATTCCAAAAATTATCCCAAAGTTATTTTCCATTTGAGTATGATTGTCAACCAACTCGTCATTTTGTGTGATTTCATCTGAATATTTGTTATATTTTGGCATTATTCTAGCATACGAAAAACCACCATGTATTAAAAGTCCAAATCGATTAAATTTTTGTTCCACACCAAATAAACGACTCGCATTTATAACACCTTGAACTCCTAAACGATATTGTTGAACATCAAAAGGCAAACTACCTTCAGGGTTGGTTATACTATTAAATAACGTACTGTTTTTGAAACGATCAGCACTTAAATCAAATTTAAAACCAAATTTGGGAGACAACATGTAGCGGACACCAATTGTGAAACTATTAGGTCTAACATTTCCAAACTCAGCATTTGGGTTGCTACTAAAATAACCAGCTGTATATGGTCTTACTCCTTTACTTTGCCCTATAGACGCTTCAATAGACCATAAATTGAAAGTAGCTGTGTCTTTAACTTTTACTAATGGCTTTAATTCTTCTTCTGTTCGTTGTCTTCTTTGAGCATAACTACTTGTCAAGGTAAGCAATGCGATTGAAAGTACTAATAAACTTCTATTCATGATATTGCAGAGTTAAATTTAGGTTCTTTTAAGGATAAAACTTTGAGTGCAAATATAAAAGAAAAGTCTTAAAAACAAGTGTTTACCAGTAAAAATCACATTTTTTTTACATTAATATAGCATTGAACGGTAAAGGGTTATTTTCAGCGCAATATAACTGCAGTGATTAGTTTCTTTTGAAATACGTTTTCTCTAAGTAAAAAGTACCAAATGGAACCACAGAAGCCAGGAGTACTACAATTGTTTTTTTAACGCCCCAATTTTCTTGAAATTTTAAGTAAATTGCCGAAAAAACATAAGCAATAAACAAAATACCGTGGGCCATTCCAATATAGCGCACATAGATGTCTTGGTGAAAAATATATTTCAAAGGCATGGCAAAAAACAACAAGGCCAGCAGGGAAATCCCTTCCAATTTAGCAATTTGGGTAAATAGTTTATTCATGTTTTTTTTTGGCGAAAATACACAAATAGTAGACAAATTAAAAGCCACCTCGACGGTCTATTGAATAAGAAAAATGAGTAGAACCAATTTAAAAAAATACACAAAAGAACTCACGAAAGCTCAGCTGGAAGAACAGCTGCTTGTACTGTATGATAAATTTCCAGCAGTGAAAATCTATTATGATTTTGTATTTAATCCCAACGAACGAAAATTGGCCAACGATGCGCGGCTAAAAATAGCCCAAGAGTATTTCCCGAGTTCTACCAAAAAACCGAAATTACGTCGATCTATTGCGCAAAAACTACTCAAGTATTTTATTGCCTTGGGTGTTGACCCGTTTGTAATTGCCGATTTAATGTTGTTTTCTATCGAAATTGCCCAATCCTACACCGCTGACAAACCAAGCAAACAAGAAGCATTCTATAAAAGTATGTTGTTGGCAGTACAACAAACTGTTTCCTTTGTGTCGGAACATGGCATTTTGTATGAGTTTAAAGCAAGACTACTAAAAATTTGTCAGGCAACTTCCGAGCAAAATTGGCCGAACAACTATGCTTTTGATGCAATTGCAACAGGCTTAGATTAAATTTTTAAACATATTCTCGAAAGAGTAGGGGCTAATCGGTTTTATACTGTAGTTTTGCAAAAATCTACCAATCACAATGCCTTCAGCTCATTTCGCACAAGAATTAGAAGAAAAAAAGGAACTCTACGGCTACCAACAAGGCGATATTGACGCAATTTTTGAGCGCTTTGAAAACAAGAACACCAATTATCATTTACTGTATCAATTGCCTACAGGTGGCGGAAAAACTGTTATTTTCTCCGAGATTGTTCGGCGGTATCTAACCCAAAGCTCAAAAAAAGTAGTTGTACTTACGCACCGCATCGAATTATGCAAACAAACCTCAAAGATGCTCAACGGGTTTGATGTGCGCAATAAAATCATCAACAGCAAAATCAAAGATTTACCAGATCAAAACGACTATTCTTGTTTTGTGGCTATGGTGGAGACCCTGAAAAACAGGATTAACGACAATAAATTGCATTTGGATAACATTGGGCTCGTAATTATTGATGAGGCGCATTACAATTCGTTTCGAAAATTGTTGAGTTCATTTAAAAATGCCTTTATCCTTGGCGTTACAGCTACACCGCTGAGTTCAAATATTAAAATGCCAATGCACGATAATTATGACGAACTCATTGTGGGTGATCCTATAGAATCTTTGATACAAAAAGGCTACCTCGCCAAAGCCACTACCTACAGCTATGATGTTGGGCTCACCTCTCTAAAAGTGGGAATCAACGGGGATTACACCGTGAAATCATCGGATGATTTGTATTCAAACATGGCGATGCAAGAAAAATTGCTCCACGCCTATACCGAAAAGGCCATTGGCACCAAAACCTTAATTTTTAATAACGGGATTAACACCTCATTATACGTATATGAAACCTTTAAAGAGGCGGGCTATGCAATTCGGCATTTAGACAATACGAGTTCTAGCGAAGAACGAAAAGAGATTTTGAGTTGGTTTAAAAAAACGCCCGATGCGGTATTGACTTCAGTCGGAATTTTAACCACCGGATTTGACGAGCCTACCGTTAAAACGATTATCCTGAACCGAGCAACCAAATCGCTTACGTTGTATTTTCAGATGATTGGCCGTGGATCCAGAAAATTGCCCAATAAATCAGATTTCACGGTGATTGATTTAGGTAATAATGCCGCCCGTTTTGGCTTATGGAATGAACCAATCGACTGGCAACATATTTTTAAATCGCCAGAATATTACCTCGAAAATTTGCGCGACGATGTAGACATCGAACTGCATTTTAAATACCAAATGCCACCCGAAGTGCGGGCCAAATTCAAAAACACCCTTGATATTTCTTTTGATGTCGATGCCGAACACAAAGATGCAATCGCCAAAAATTTACGATCCAAAATTGTACTCGAAAAATCGTTAGCTCAGCATGCCGCCATGTGTGTAGATAATTCAGATGGAATTCTCGAAGCAAAAGGTTTGGCCAAGGAATTAGCGCCCGATATTGAAAGCCGCATGAAACGCTATGCCAATTGCTTGAGCCATTGTTCTAAAAATTACCGCGAATGGCTGATTGAAGATTACAAACTCAAATTAACACTCCTTATCGGAAAGCTCATTCGCGAAAACATGATTGATTAGTCTCTGCCCCAAAAACCAACAACCGACAACTGATAACTGATAACCGATAACTGACTTTCATCGATTTTATATTCCCTTTTAACTAATAAATTACAATTAGCTTCTCACTGCAAATTTTGAAGCCTATATTTGCAATCGCTTTTACTGAATGCTAAATAAACTGTTTTATTCCCATTTAAAACATGCAAACATGAACAAGAAGTTGGACGTCATGATGATATTTGAAGGCACCTATCCTTATAATGGAGGAGGCGTTTCAACGTGGGCACACCTTCTTTGCGACAAAGTAAAAAACGCCAACTACACCCTCTATTCTGTAAATGCCAACTACGAAGAAAAACCCAAATTTAAACTCAGCAAATCGGTTCAAAAAGTAATTCAATTACCCATGTGGTCTCCATTGGAAACGAGTGAATTAGAAATTTCTGAAAAAAAATATTACAAAATAGTTTCCAAAAAAGTAAAAGACGACGATGCTGCAATTACTGCTGTGTTTGTTCCAATTTTTGAAAAGCTCCTGCAGTTAATTTTTACCGATAATGCCAACGTGAATGAAATTGACGACACGGTTTATGAAATGTGGCGATTTTTTCAGAAACACGATTACAAAAAAACGATGAAGAGCCTAGCTGTATGGAATTCTTTTAAAACAAACAGCAGCCAAATTATTGCAAATGATCAGCATTATCAGGCTACATTGAATGATTTTACTGTAGCCATGCGTTGGTTGTATCGGTTTTTGATGCCCATTTCTATTCAAGTACCTAAAATGGATGTAACACACATTTCATTATCAGGATTTCCAGTATTGCCTGCCTTAATACTAAAATACCAATACGGCACACCCATAATTGCAACGGAGCACGGGGTTTTTATTCGGGAACGACTCATTGCGATCAACTCTTCTGAATTTTCATTTTTCTTGAAAAACTTTTTAATTAAGTTTTCGGAATGCATTACCAAATTGGCCTATCACAAAACCGATGTAATTCTTTCGGTAAATAAGTTTAACATTGCATGGGAAATGCAATATGGCGCCAATCCAGATAAAATAAATGTGATTTACAACGGTATTGATCATTCGCTTTTTGTGCCAGCTGAAAAACCAGCTCAACTTAAAAACACACCTACAGTTGTAGCTGCCGCTCGTATCTTTGAACTCAAAGACATTCTCACTATGATTCGTTCTTGTGCAGTAGTAGCAAAGGAAATACCTAATGTAAAATACCTGATTTACGGCGATAATAATGCAGTGCCCGAATACACCAAGACCTGTAACGCACTCATTAAAGAATTAAAAATCGAAAAGAATTTCATTTTTGCCGGACACCACAACAATCCACAGCAATTGTATTGTGAGGGCGATATTTCCATTTTGACCTCTATTTCTGAAGGTTTCCCCTATACGGTTATTGAATCAATGAGTTGTGGAATTCCTGTTGTGGCTACTGATGTGGGCGGGGTGACTGAAGCACTCAACGAAGATTGCGGCATGATATGCAAACCAAAAGACCACGAAGGAATAGGACAAAGTGTAATTAAACTGCTAAAAGACAGCGAACTCCGTAAAAAAATGGGTGTTGCTGCACGGGAGCGAGTAATTGCTCATTTTACGATAGATAAATTTATTCGAAACTACGAAGTAGCCTATGAATTTACTGCCCAAGCTGCTGTTTCTGAAGCGCCAAACTACTCAAATAGTTTGCTGAAAAGCGCGATGAATAAATAAGCTTAAACATTCCTTAAAAAAAAACTCAAATTTAATGGTATATAAACACGAAAGGGCTTGTGTTTACAACAATTTCAACTATTTTTGTGCTTTATTTTGACTAAACAAAAATAGTGGCGCATGGAAAATCACTATAAGAACATTCGAACTCTTATACAAAGTGCCAAGGAAAAAATAGGCAAACCCGTGAGTATTCAGGTAGTTGCGGCAACCATAGAATCCTTAGGAATTCGAGATAAAGACATTAAACAAGACTATGGTTTTGCTAATATTCCCGAATTGGCAGCGCTCATCTTCAAGGAATTGATTGATGAAAGTGAGCATTCCGAACTAAAAAACGCCAAAGAAATTGAACTGGCAGAGAAAGAACCAGTAAAAAACGAAGTAACCTCTTATCTATTTTTAAAGATAAAAATCTTCTTTGAATACTATACCTTAGGGTTATTGCATCTTCTTCCTGTATTTATTCAAATTGCAACTATTATTTTATTTGGCTACTCCCTATGGACATGGGTTGGGTTCAACCCGGTGCAATCTACCGCGGTGGTCTTGGGCGTAATTGTTGGACTAGTCTCTACGGGTGGCTATGTGCAAGTGATTGGTAAACAAGCTTCGTTTTATTGGAACTTTCAAGACTACGAAATGGTGCGCAAAACCATTAATTTTCTACACAAGGTGGGGATTCTTACCATTTTTGCGGTTTTGGGTGTGATTCTCTTGGTGAATTTCTTTTTTCATTTGTATCCATTTGAGGTGTTGGTTATCATTTTCACCTATGCGTTTCTTATAGGTACCTTGTTGCTCATGATTGCACCATTTCACACCATCAAACAACGATGGGTGATTACCGTAGCCATCATGACCGGAACTACGACGGCTTTGTTTTTAAAGAATTTTACCGATCTAACCATCTACCAAACGCATTGGATTGGCATCTCGATTGTAATTGTCATCGCCAAACTATTTTTGATTATCTTTTTTCAGAATTTCAACACGCACCGCACCCAATCGGTGAATACCACGCTTAAAATTCCAGTTGTTTTGTACCACAATTACCAATACTTTTTTTATGGTTTGGTGTTGTATGGCTTCTTTTTTATTGACCGCATCTTGGCGTGGTCCTCAGGAATAAATGGCAATCTACCATTCTTGGTTTATTTTGAAAAAGACTACGAATTGGGTATGGATTTGGCTATTCTAATCTTTTTGTTGTTGGCCGGGGTTTTGGAATATGCGATTGCTTCGTTTACCAGTTTTATGGATGTGAATCAAAAAACAACCGATCACAATGCGCCCGAGCTATTTAATTCTAAAATTAGAAGCATGTATTGGGAACAGGTTTCGGTGCTTTTCATTACTAGTTTATTGGCTTTCGCAGCGGTATTTATAATAATTAATGCCTCGTGGGGATTTACCAGCCAGTTTCATTATGCGATTAATCCGTTGAGTTTAAAAGTATGTGTGATTGGTGGTTTGGGCTATATTTTATTGGCTTGGGGCATGCTAAACGCCTTGTACTTATTTACTTTGGGACAAACGCTCAAACCCCTAAAAGCACTATTGTATTCGGCACTATGTAATCTAATTGTTGGTTTTATTCTAAGTCGATTTGTGGACTACGAATACAGTGTAGTTGGTTTACTAGTAGGCGCTGGACTATTTGCTTTTTTAACCGTGAGGGATACCTTAGATTATTTTAAAAATCTAGATTATTACTATTATGCCGCTTACTAATATCTTGTTTTATATACTTCCCTCGTTTTTGCTGTCTTCTTTTTGCCGCATGGAACAAAAAGAATCCAAGGTGTTAATTTGTTATGCCAAATTAAAACCAGAAGTAGTAAAAGGCTATAAAATAATCATTGTTGAGCCCAAACATTATTTGCCTAGTACTATTCGGGTGTTTAAAAAACAAAATGAAGAAATCTATGCCTACATCAGTTTTGGAGAAGTCAACTCAAATGCAGATCACTATGCCAAAGTGGCCCAATATACTTCGGGTAAGAATGAACAGTGGGACAGCCATTATTTAAATTTAGAATCGCCAGAAACCGTTAAGGTGCTGTTGGATCTTGTCGCTAAAATTTTTGCTTCCGGTTATGATGGATTATTTATGGATAACATAGATAATTTTACCCAATTCGGGCCACAAAAGGACCAACATGCAGCTGTGATTCAATTGATAAAAAAAATAAAAAAACTGTATCCGAACAAAAAATTTATACAAAATGCCGGCTTAGAATTGATCCCGAAACGGCTCCCTATATTTCTTCGTTAGCCATAGAATCAGTGGCCACAAATTATGATTTTGAACATCAAACCTATCAATTGAGCGATGAGGAACGATGGACCAGCTTGAGATCGGCTGTCTTGGCTATTAAAAATAAGTTCAATAAAAATGTTTTACTCATTGAATATGCCGATAATCCCGAACTTAAAAAAGCAATTCTAAATCGAGTAGAAGACCTGAATTGCGCCCTATTTATGGGTACAATTGATCTGCAGCAACAACCCCAATTTGACCCCAATTAACCCGATGGTATTACTCTCAAGTTCACTGATAATAGGATTTATAAGGTTATGCCTTATAGTTCTTTTTGTGTTTTACTTGTATAAAAAATTTCTTCGCAAAGCCCCCTTAAATTTTCTTGATTTTATCGTTCAAAACTGGTTTCGTTATGGAACCGCTTATTTATTGGTTGCGCTTATTCTAACCCAACTCAATGCTTTTAATTTATTTAATTGTTTATATGTCTTCCTATTTTTGTTGTTTATAGACCTCATTGGATTAAAAAATATAAGCCGTCTTAAACACTATTTTGGAACCAACGTAAAAATTCTTTTTTTACAAGCTTTACGCAGTGTTGAACTTGGCGGATCAATAAAAATGTGGGTAGCGCTAAAAGATTCCCCTTCAGAATCTGAAAAACAACATAACAAACTTGTTTTTATGGTTGTAGTTCTGTTGGCCGTTTTTACTTTTATTAGCCGCTATCTTTTCATTAATTTTGACAATTACTCTTTATCTGATCCTTGGATTATTGACCTGCAACGGCTAATCCGCCTTGATGACCAACAATGGTTTGGACAAGATTATAATCCCATAGGTGAACTGGCGTTGTTGAATTTTTATGCTAAAATTTCCCATATAGCTCCCGAAATTTCTTTGCAATTTGCTTCAATACTGGAATCTATTTTATTATCGGTCTTGTTGTTTTGGACCGTACAAAAAATCACTTCATCCAAGTTTATTGCCCCACTCATCGCTGCTCTATCCTTTAGTTTGGTGTATGTGTTAAGTCCGGTGAACGTATATTATTTACTTGAGACTAACTCCATATTAATGGCTTTAACCTTTGCGATTCCGGCTTTTATCTACGCCATGAAACCCGAGTTATTGCACATGAGCCAAACCACTTTTTACAGTTCTTTTTTTGTAGCATTTTTTGCTATTGGCCTCACTGATTTTTTTGTGTTTTTTATTGTATTGCCTTTATTTATTGTAGTGCATTTGCTTGCATCGATCCAATCCAATTTTGGCAAAGCAATTAAAATTATGGTTTGTTATTTGCTTGCAGTACTGGTCTATTTAATTATGTATACAATTATTGCACAAACAAAACAATTGGAGTTGGCCTCTTTTTTAAAAACCAATTTGGTTTCTATGAGTGCCTATTCGTATTTCCCTCAATTGATAATCCCCTTAAAAGTGATTGTGAAATACCTGCAATACCTTTCTGTTTTGGCATTTTTTACCGCTTTGGTACTGCAGCTACTTAAAAAAGGGAATTGGCAAAATAGTCTTGTATTTCTCATTTTTTTTAATTCATTAATTCTAGTAGCCGAAATGAATTACAGTTGGGTTGATGTAGAGAAAATAAAAGTACTTTTTATTGTTTTATTTCCTTTAGTAATCGGCCTAGTTGCTTCCTTGATTTTGTATTTACTTCAATTTTTCACAACACCACTAGCAAAATTGCAACCATTGAGTATTTTACTGCTGTTGGTTGCTATGGTTTTTTACAGTTTTAAATACCAAGATGAACCCATAAAAAAACTAAAACGCGCCGACAAAATTCCAAAAGAAATTTTAAATGGGTACGACAAAATCGCTCAAATTTTTTATAATAACACTTATACCATTGTGAATGATCCCACAACACAGGTGATTAGTACAAACCGACATGGGTTTATGAACTATGATTATTTCATTGCAAACTATTTGACCCAAGATTCTATTTACGAGAAAAATAAAAAAAATAAATTATTTTTATCGAATAACCCAACTGCAGTTTTGCCCAAAAGTGTACTGGTGTTTGTGATTAATGCACCCGATAAGAATGAAAATAATTTGTATGCCGACAATGCCAAACTCAGCAATACCGTCCTACAAATAGTGCAACAATTAAAGCAACGCGGAAGAACAATTCAAGTATTTCATCAATCTAATTTGATAACGATTTACGAAATAATAAATGTACCAGGTGCAAGTAAAATGCATGACTTGGTATTTACAAAACGATAATATGAGTAAGACTATTCTATCTGCATGCAGGCTTATTTGTATTGCACTTTTCTTTTCGAATTGTGCAGGGTTTGACGAATGGGCTGGATTGGATGTGTTTGACGACAAAACAAACGAGAACAGTTCAACCGATTACTTTGCGGGGAAACGCTATACCGAAGTAGGATTTAGCACTAGACCTTTGGTGGAGTTTGTCGTAAATAGTTCTGATAAAATAAATGTGGATTATGCCAAGCAAATTCGAAAAGCTTGTGATTACACCAAAATAACCTACAACGAAATTGCCTTAACTAATTGGAATAGAGGCCAGGAAATCGTACAATCTACTCGAGTAATTTGTGTATATAATCCCGAAGATTTATCGGATCAATCGGTGGCCAAATTGCTTCAGTTTGTGAGCCAAGGCGGCACCTTGTTTTTGCCCTATGTTTCGCAAGATAAACGATTTGGATACCTCATGGGTTTTAAACCCGAAGCTGATTATGCCATTGATGTAAACTCTAAAGGATATCATTTTAGCACCCCATTTTTACCTGGGCTTGAAGATAAAGATTTCCTTAAATCGGTAAAGCTCTATGGTTTTTCGCAAGCCAATTTTAGTAAACACATTCAGATAGTCGCTACTGCTTCGTCCAACAGCATGTATCCGGCAATTCTTAGAAACAACATCGGTTTAGGTACAGTCATTTTGATTAATACTTCGAATACCTTCCGCAAAATGGACCGTGGTTTGTTGTTTTCGGGCGTTTTACAAGGACTTGAAGGTGTTCCATATCCGGTGGCCAATACTGCCAGTATGTTCTTGGATGATTTTCCGTCGCCTCAATACGATTCAAAAGAACAGCCTATCGCCGATGAGTTAGACCTAAGCATGGTTGATTTTGTAAAAAAAGTGTGGTGGCCCGACATGAAAAAAATAAGTCGTACCTATGGTATTCGCTATACGGCCATGACCAC
>JAPLEX010000045.1:31824-35808 GCA_026390995.1 Flavobacterium sp. | reverse complement strand
TTTGAAATAAACACGCATGGGCAGAAACAATCCTAAAAACATCAAGGCGCATAACGACAAATTGCACAAAGAGCAAGACAAAGCCAAGGTAAAAAAAGTAGCCAGTGAAGAAAAACGCAAAGAAATTATGCGGAAGTTCAACGAAAAACAAAAAGGCGATTCGCTGTGATTTAGACACTAACGTGTTAGTTACGGTTGTCATTTTAAGGTAGTAGGTGGTAGGTTTTAGGTTACCTTCTTAGAACCGTCTCTTGTCTCTCATCTCAAAGTCTTTCGTCTCTGCTAACAGCCGTTCTTAGTATACCTCTACCCTTTTGACTTTACGACTTTGCTTCGCCTGTTCGTCCCGATGTTTCGTGACTCGGGTCGACTTTCGACATTACGACTTCAATCTACATATTGCGTCGATACTGTCCGCCCACTTCAAACAACGCACTCGTAATCTGACCCAACGAACATACTTTGGTCGCTTCCATTAATTCAACAAACATATTGCGGTTGGCAATAGCAGCGTCTTGAATGCGTGCCAATTGGGCTTTTACTTGCACCTGATTGGTTTGATGCAATTGATCTAACATGGCAATCTGGTAGGCCTTTTCGGTTTCGGTCGCGCGTATTACTTCGGCTGGAATTACCGTAGGCGAACCTTTGGAACTTAAAAAAGTATTTACTCCTATGATTGGAAATTCACCGTTGTGTTTCAAGGTTTCGTAATACAAACTTTCTTCCTGAATTTTAGAGCGTTGGTACATGGTTTCCATGGCGCCTAAAACACCTCCACGTTCGGTAATTCGGTCAAATTCTTGTAAAACGGCATCTTCCACTAAATCGGTTAATTCTTCAATAATAAACGACCCTTGAATTGGATTTTCATTTTTCGCCAAACCTAATTCTTTATTGATAATCAATTGTATGGCCATCGCTCTGCGCACTGATTCTTCGGTAGGCGTGGTTATGGCTTCGTCGTAGGCATTGGTGTGCAGCGAATTGCAATTATCATAAATTGCATACAAGGCTTGTAGCGTGGTGCGAATGTCATTGAAATCAATTTCTTGTGCGTGTAAAGAACGACCCGAAGTTTGAATGTGGTACTTGAGCATTTGCGCGCGTTCGTTGGCACCGTATTTTAATTTCATGGCTTTTGCCCATATTTTACGCGCCACACGGCCAATTACTGCATATTCCGGGTCAATTCCGTTCGAAAAGAAAAACGACAAATTGGGTCCAAAATCGTTGATGTTCATGCCACGACTCAAGTAGTATTCTACATACGTAAATCCATTGGCCAAGGTAAATGCCAATTGCGAAATAGGATTCGCTCCAGCCTCAGCAATATGATAGCCTGAGATTGAAACTGAGTAGAAATTACGAACATTTTGTTTGATGAAATATTCTTGAACGTCACCCATCAAACGCAAGGCGAATTCTGTAGAGAAAATACAGGTGTTTTGTGCTTGGTCTTCTTTCAAAATATCGGCTTGTACTGTTCCACGAACTTGTGCTAAGGTGTTAACTTTGATATCATTATAAATATCCAAAGGCAAAACTTGATCTCCAGTTACACCTAAAAGCATCAAACCTAAACCATTATTCCCTTCTGGCAATTCGCCTTGGTAACTTGGTCTTGTTGTTCCTTTTTTCTTGTAGATTTCGATGATTTTTTCTTCAACTTCAACTTGAAGATTATTTGCTATAATGTACTTTTCACAATTTTGGTCAATGGCAGCATTCATGAAGAATCCCAATAACATTGGCGCTGGACCGTTAATTGTCATCGAAACTGATGTTAACGGATGACTTAAATCGAAACCAGAATATAATTTTTTGGCATCATCTAAACAGCAAATCGAAACTCCCGCATTTCCAATTTTTCCATAAATATCGGGGCGAAGATGAGGATCATTTCCGTATAAAGTAACCGAATCAAAAGCTGTTGACAGTCGTTTTGCAGGCAATCCAGCACTTACATAATGGAAACGTTTGTTGGTCCTTTCTGGCCCACCTTCACCAGCAAACATTCTTGAAGGATCCTCGCCTTCTCGTTTGAATGGATATAATCCGGATGCGAATGGAAATTCACCAGGAACATTTTCTTGTAAATTCCATTTCAGAATATCACCCCAAGCTTGGTATTTTGGCAATGAGATTTTCGGAATTTGAGAATGCGATAAACTTTCGCTATGTGTCTTAATTTCAATGACTTTGTCACGTACTTTAAAACTATAAATTGGATTTTTGTATTTGTTTACTTTTTCGTCCCAAGTTAGAATTACTTCCCAATTGTATGGATCAAGATTCATTTTTACCCGGTCGAATTCTTTAAGTAATAATTTCAAAAAAGGATGAGATTCTTCCTTCGTCTGCATGACAAAAGAGTCGTCGATACCCGCTTTTGAAATAGAAAGTTCTTTATTAGAAACACTTTCTATGGTTTTGTAAATTCCATACAATTTTTGGGCAACTTCCACTTGCGTCAAAGCAGTTTCATCGTATTTTCTATTGTTTTCAGCAATTTCAGATAAATATCTTGTTCTGTGTGGAGGAATTACAAATATTTTCTCGCTCATTTCACGAGTGATTTGGAACGTCGATTTTAAATCGGCTCCTGTTTTTTCTACAATTTTATCCATGATGGATTTGTAAACTGTATTCATTCCGGGATCGTTGAATTGTGAAGCAATTGTACCGAAAATCGGCATCGTTTCTACATCTGCATCCCACAAATTATGATTGCGTTGGTATTGTTTTTTAACATCACGAATCGCATCTAAAGCACCCCGTTTGTCAAATTTATTTAGGGCCACCATGTCGGCAAAATCCAACATATCGATTTTTTCCAATTGTGTTGCTGCACCAAATTCTGGCGTCATTACATATAAAGAAACATCAGAATGTTCGATAATTTCGGTATCCGATTGCCCAATTCCAGAAGTTTCAAGAATGATAATATCATATTTGGCAGCCTTTAAAACTTCGATGGCTTCGTTCACATATTTAGACAAGGCCAAATTCGATTGACGCGTAGCCAACGAACGCATATAAACTCTAGAGTTATTGATAGCATTCATACGAATTCTATCTCCTAAAAGGGCACCACCTGTTTTGCGTTTGGATGGATCAACCGAAATTAATCCGATGGTTTTTGTTGGAAAATCAATTAAAAATCTTCTAACTAACTCATCAACTAAGGACGATTTTCCTGCGCCACCAGTACCTGTAATTCCTAAAACTGGTATTTTATTCGTTTCGTTTTTCTTATGAATTTCATCAAAAGCTGCTTTTGCAATTTCTGGAAAATTTTCGGCAGCAGATATTAATCTGGCAATTGCCGTTGGATTTTTGTCTTCAATATGAGCTAATTCATCGTTTAATTTATCCCCAATTGGATAATCTGAACGTTGCACTAAATCGTTAATCATCCCTTGCAATCCCATTGCTCGTCCATCATCAGGAGAATAAATTCTTTCGATGCCATATTCATGCAATTCCAAAATTTCTGAAGGAAGAATTACACCACCACCACCGCCAAATATCTTCGTGATATGACCTGCTCCTTTTGCTGCAAGTAAATCGTGCATGTACTTGATATATTCGTTGTGACCACCTTGGTAGGAAGTCATTGCAATCGCATTTGCATCTTCTTGAATGGCTGTATTGACAACTTCTTCTACACTGCGGTCGTGGCCCAAGTGAATGACCTCAACTCCGGTTGATTGAATGATGCGGCGCATGATGTTGATGGCGGCATCGTGCCCATCAAATAAAGAGGCTGCAGTTACAATTCTTACTTTATTAACAGGAATATAGGGTTTTGCTTGTTCCATTTTTAGAATACTAACAATTTTGAGGCCGCAATTTACGGAATTAATAAAAAAATTAGAAACTAAAACAAGCATTTGTTTTGGAATTAATTAACAACACAAACAGACAATATATAGGAGTTTACTGCTATTTTTACTGCCTCAATTAAAATCAATCGACATG
>JAPLEX010000045.1:30223-31813 GCA_026390995.1 Flavobacterium sp. | reverse complement strand
TTGCTTTACTCCTCCTTCCGCTTTTAAGCTGGGGACAATTTAACCAACTCATTAAAAACGCCACCAAACAAGTAATACCCCTAAAAACTGCAGGTACAACTGGCGGTGTAGATGTTGCAGCTGGACTCAAAGAAGCTTTGCAAAACGGCATCTCCAAACAAGTGAGTTTGCTGACCGCTGAAGATGGATTTCTTAAAAATGACTTGGTGAAAATTCCAGTTCCTGCCGAATTACAAAAAGTAAGCAGTACACTCAATAGTTTGGGGATGAGCAACCTGACCAACGAAGGCATAAAAACCATGAATCGCGCCGCAGAAATGGCAGTTAAAGAAGCTACACCTGTTTTTGTAGAAGCCATCAAAAACATGAGTTTTACCGATGCCAAAGCCATTTTAATGGGCAACAAAACCGAAGCGACTTCCTACTTGCAAAAAGCAACTTCCACTTCTTTGTATGATAAATTTAAACCGGTGGTGCAACAAGCGATTGGGAAAGCAGGGGCCGATAAAGCGTGGAATACCATCATCAGCAAATACAATTCGGTTCCCATGGTGTCAAAAGTAAATCCAGACCTCAACGATTACGTAACCCAAAAAGCACTAGAAGGTGTCTTTAAGATGATTGCGATTGAAGAAACTAAAATTCGAGAAAGCAGTAGTTCCAGAAGCTCGGATTTACTTAAAAAAGTATTTGCATTGCAAGACCAAAAATATTAACAGCATTCCAACAAACTTATAACAGATTTTTAACGTTAGCACCCCTCATTTGATTGCATCTTTGTAGGGTAATAAAATTGATTTTTTGGTTTAGTTAGTTTAGGAAGATAGCGAACAGCAATGTTCGCTATTTTTTTTTATGATTGGTTGTGAATAAATGCTATTACATTAGAATTAAACAACTGCGGTTGCTCTACATTGACTACATGACCGCAGGCTGATACTACAAATAACTGGGCCGAACTCACGTGCTTATCGACCACTTTTCGCACCGAAGGCAAAAACATATAATCTTCTTCGCCCATTACATATAAAGTAGGAATATTTAGTTCTACTTGGCGAAAACACTTCAACAGCGGATTGATCTCGGCGGTGAGTTTAAACCACTTGATGAATTCTTTTTGGTATAATTTTTTAGCTTCTTTGATAAATAAATTCCGGGATTCTTTGTGATTTTTCTTGGGCATGATCACAAAGGCAAAAAAGCGGTACAACACCAAATAGGGCAATACATATTTAAATAAATTTCCCAACCGCATAAGCAATTGCGAACGAAAATTCATTTTTAAAATGGCACCACCCAACACCATACTTTGCACCCGATTGGGATGCATTTCGGCCAATTGGCGAATGAGTATCGTACCCAATGAAATGCCAATAAAATGCGATTTCTTAATTTGGAGATGATCTAAGACTTCGAGGATGTCTATTGCCAAGTTCTCAAACGTATATTTTTGGTTGAAGGCCGTTTTGAGTGTGGGTTTTGAATTTCCATGTCCACGAAGGTCCAACAACAACACATTGAAGTGTTTTTTGAATTCGCGAATTTGCTGAAACCAAATTGAGGAACTGCCACCGGCACCGTGCACAAAGG
>JAPLEX010000045.1:3706-30189 GCA_026390995.1 Flavobacterium sp. | reverse complement strand
GCACAAAGGTCACCCATTGAGAGCTATTGGCATGTGGGTAGACCGAGTAGTGTATCATGGTTTGAATTTGGGTAAAAATACCAAAAAAAGGATGGACTCAGAGACTTTTTTTTGCTGGTATTTCAATAATGTAAAGGTTATGTATAGTTTATTTATTCCCCCTATATACCTAAATCAATTACTTTTATACTAAAAATAGCGCCCTATGAAAACCCTACTTCGCCTTGTTTTTTTCTTTTTACCATTTTTACTTCCCGCACAAGCGCAACTTGCGCAAGATAATTTTGAAGGGACGAGTACTATTTCCTCCTGGTTTGGAGATGATTGCGGCATGGACAACAACTTTTCAAATCCTTTAGTTGGCGGACTAAACACCTCAGCCAAGGTGTTAAAGTATACTGATATTGGAGGCCTCTACGCCAATGTGCGTTTTGACGCCGGATTTAACTTTAACTTGAGTTCGAGTGCGGTTTTTACCTTAAAAATTTATGTGCCCTCAAGCGGGTTAACTGGCACCCAGCCCAACCGGATTTCTTTAAAACTTCAAAATGGGTCATTGGGCGCACCATGGTCTACCCAATGCGAAATTATCAAGTCGGTTGTATTGAACCAATGGCAAACCATCACCTTCAATTTTGCAACGGATGCCTATATCAATTTAGATCCCACTTCGGTTAATCCGTTGTATCGAACTGATTTTAACCGCGTGGTTCTCCAAGTTAATGGAGAAAACAATACCTCGAGAGTAGTCGCTTATATGGATGATTTTTTATACTCTGGGACTGCGCCTACTGGCTTTAATTTAATATGGTCGGATGAATTTGACGGAACCGGCGCGGTAAACAACCTAAAATGGCACCACCAAACTCAGTTACCCGGCGGAACCAGTTGGTACAATGGGGAGTTGCAGCACTACACCAATCGACAAGTCAATTCTTCCCAAGCCAATGGGGTTTTAAGTATTACCGCAAAAAAAGAAGTCTACACCAACCAAGGCCAAACCAAGCAATACACTTCGGCTCGATTGAATTCTAAATTTGCCTTCAAATACGGCAAAGTAGAAGTGAGAGCCAAATTGGCAACCGGCGCAGGAACTTGGCCAGCCATTTGGATGTTGGGCAAAAATATCATCGAACCTGGCGCCTATTGGTCAAGTACATTTGGTACAACTTCATGGCCTGCCTGTGGCGAGATTGACATCATGGAACATTGGGGAAGCAATCAAAATTATGTACAAAGCGCCATGCATACCCCATCTAGTTTTGGCAATACGACCAACTTAGGCGGACAAACCATTGCTACCGCTTCCTCACAATTTCACATCTACACCATGGAATGGACAGCCAATAGCATCATTTTTAGTGTAGATAATGTGGTGCATTATGTATACAATCCGGCAGTAAAAAATGCAAGTACTTGGCCTTTCAATGCTGAACAATACCTGTTGCTAAATGTGGCCATTGAACCAAGTATTTCGGCTAGTTTTCTACAAACCACCATGGAAGTTGATTATGTGCGGGTATACCAACAAGGCGCTTTAAGTACCCCTTCTATTGCTGATAAATCAAATTTTCGGGTGTATCCCAATCCTGTTTCTGAGGAGTTGAATATTGCTGCTGAGATTAATTATCCCGTTACAAAAGCCAACATATATTCGATAACCGGACAATTGCTGCACGCTTTTTCTACAAACCAAAACGAAACCACAGTAAATGTTGCCGGACTAGCTCCAGGCATTTACTTCCTTGAAATTCAAAGTGATCGCGGAACCGAGAGACAGAAGTTTATTAAAAAGTAGCCGGAAGCAAACTTGCCATTTCTTGCTGCAACTTTAAGGCTTCTTCTCGTGCTTTCTCGGCAAAATCTTCTCCGGCTGAGGCATAGATAATTCCACGTGACGAATTGACCATCAAGCCCACTTGGCTGTTCATGCCGTATTTGCATACTTCGGCCAAACTGCCGCCTTGGGCTCCTACCCCTGGGACCAATAAAAAACTATCGGGAATCAATTTTCGGATTTCGGCAAAATATTCGGCTTTGGTTGCGCCAACTACGTACATTAAATTGCGACTGTTTTTCCAGTTTTTGGATGTGGCAATTACTTTTTTGTAGAGTTCTTCGCCATCTAGCATTTGCGTCTGAAAATCAAAAGCCCCTTCGTTGGAAGTAAGGGCCAACAAAATAGTGTGTTTATCTTCGAAGGCCAAAAAGGGCTCCACCGAATCTTTGCCCATATAGGGCGCCACCGTAATGCTGTCAAATTGCAAATCCTGCAAAAAGGCCTTGGCATACATGGTAGAGGTGTTGCCAATATCCCCGCGTTTGGCATCGGCAATCGTAAATTGTTCGGGATAGTTTGTATTGAGGTAGTTGATGGTTTTTTCTAAGGACTGCCAACCGGCCAATCCGTGTGCTTCATAAAACGCCATATTGGGTTTGTAGGCCACGGCCAAATCGTGCGTAGCATCAATGATGGCTTTGTTGAATTCAAAAATAGGATCGGCAGTGTGTTGTAAATGGGCCGGAATTTTGTTCAAATCCACATCCAAGCCAATGCATAAAAAGGATTGTTTGCTGCGAATTTGGGAAAGAAGTTGTTCAGTAGTCATGCGGATAATTTGGCGACAAAGTACGCTAATTTTTGGCTTTGAAATAGGATGTAATTCGTTTTTTTTAGTGAAAATTTAGGGTGATCAACTGAATTTATTGGCCAAAAAAAATGCCGAACGTACTCGCCCGGCATTGTCTCTTATATTTTAGTCTCTCGTCTATTAGTCTCTCATCTCATAGTCTTATCTAAAACACTTCACTGGCTTCTTTGAGTTTCTCCATGTTGTTCACCAACTGCAACTCATCGACTATTTTTTGGATATCGCCATTCATGATGTTCCCCAAATCATAAAGTGTAAGGCCTACCCGGTGATCGGTAACACGCCCTTGGGCATAATTGTAGGTGCGAATCTTGGCCGAACGGTCACCCGAACTCACCTGCGAGGTACGTTTCTTGGCGTCCTCTTCTTGTTTTTTGGCCAATTCTTGTTCGTACAAACGCGAACGCAATACGCTCAAGGCCTTGTCTTTGTTTTTGTGCTGTGATTTTTCGTCCTGACATTGGGCCACCAATCCAGTTGGGATGTGCGTCATACGTACCGCCGATTTGGTGGTATTTACCGATTGTCCTCCAGGTCCTGATGAACAAAAGAAGTCAATGCGCACGTCATTCATATCAATTTGCACGTCAAATTCTTCGGCTTCTGGCAACACCATCACAGTCGCTGCCGAAGTGTGCACACGTCCTTGGGTTTCCGTTTGCGGAACGCGTTGCACGCGGTGTACGCCCGCTTCAAATTTCAAGGTGCCGTATACGTCTTCGCCGGTAACTTCAAAAATCACCTCTTTGAATCCTCCGGATGTTCCTTCGTTCATATCGACTACTGAGGTGCGCCAACCGCGACCTTCGCAGTATTTGGTGTACATGCGGTATAAATCACCGGCAAAAATACTGGCCTCGTCGCCACCGGTTCCGGCACGCACTTCGACCATTACATTTTTGGCGTCTTCTGGATCTTTTGGAATCAACAAGAACTTGATTTCTTCTTCAAGTTCCGGTAGGCGTTGTTTGGCTTCGTCCAATTGCATTTTGGCCATTTCGACCATTTCGGCGTCGCTGCCATCGGCAAGTATTTCGTTGGCTTCTTCTATATTGCCTGACAAATTCACGTATTCGTCGCGTTTTTCTGAAAGGGCTTTGAGGTCTTTGTATTCTTTGTTGAGTTGCACATAGCGCTTCTGATCGGCGATTACATCGGGCTGGATAATTAAGTCCGAAATTTCGTCAAAACGTTGCTTTACTATTTGAAGTCTATCTAACATGGTAATTCCTTTATTTGGCCCGCAAATTTAGGGAAAAGAAAGTAGAATTGGATTTATGATTTTGGATTTTTTTGAGGGAAGAAATTTCAATCCAGACGAGCCGATTTCATTTGCAAGGATTTTTTTCTTTAATATTGCATCCCACAATTCAGTGCACTATTCTTATGAAAAAACTAGCTCTTTTAGCCACTTTACTTATTGTAGTTTCTTGCAAAAACCAGGCCAGTGACGAAAAACTCAATCCCGCCCAATGGATTCTTGGCAGCTGGGAACAACAAACCGACAAAGGCATCTTGACCGAAACCTGGCAACGCCAAAACGACAGCGTATTTGTGGGCAGCTGTTATTTTATAAACGAATCAGATACCCTGCACCGCGAAACTATTTTGCTTGAACAGCGCGCCGACAGCATTACCTATTCGGCCAATGTAAAAGGACAAAACAACGACAAAGCGGTCCCATTCAGGCTAACTACGGCCAATACCAATTCGTTGGTGTTTGAAAATCCTGCACACGACTATCCTCAAAAAATTGTGTATCAAAAAAGCAAATCCAATGGCTTGCTGGTAACCATCTCTGGCATTTTACACGGTAAGAAAAGTGTAGAAAAGTACAATTTCAGCAAAAAATAGTCGGACCATTTCCTGGTAAATCAACAAAACACCTTGCATTAGTAAGGTGTTTTTTTATGCGATTTTCTGAACGTCAATCACTTACAAATTAACCTTATTTTTATTTAAAATAAATCTAAATAGATTTGGAATATACCTTTCGAGGAACTTATATTTGCAACGTTATTTTTACTTATTCTAAATAAATGAAAGCTATATTTCCACTTCTGCTCGCACTATCTTTTTACTCCATTACTGCTATTGGACAAACCAAATTTGATGAGTCACAACCAGATTTATTGGCTTTTAATGATACAGTAAAAAACAAAAAAGGGGAAATCCTCCAAGAAGTGCTCATCATCTCGCAACAACAAAAAACAAGTGTCAAAGGAGGGAAAAGTGAGATAAAAGCCTTAGATCTACCCCAAGCAACACAAGTTGTAGGAAAGGAAACCATCAAACAGCAACAAATTCTGCGTTTATCGGATGTGGTAAAAAACGCCAACGGAATTTATGTTTCTGGAGCAAGTAATGCCGCCGGAAACAACCAAGAAGAATTGGGCGCCCGCGGGTTTTCCTTTAGCGGAGCAAACACATTTAAAAACGGAGTGCGCATCAACGGCACATTGATTCCCGAAACCAGTTCGCTCGAGAGTATTGAAATCATGAAGGGAAGTGCGGCACTATTATATGGGAATGTGGCCCCCGGTGGGATTTTGAATCTGATTACCAAAAAACCGCGCTTTGATCAGGGTGGCGAATTGAGTTACCGAGGAACCGAATACAATTTCTTTAAACCCACAGTTGATGTATACGGTGCGATAAACAACAGCAATACTTTGGCTTATCGATTCATTAGTAGTTATGAGCAAGGCAATAGTTTTCGCGACCAAGTACAAACAAATCGAATCTATTTTAATCCCTCATTTTTGGTTGATATATCGGCCAAAACTTCGGTACTACTTGAAGCCGATTATACTCAAGATCACCGTACACCCGATTTTGGATTGGCCGCCATTGATTATACTGTAGTAGAATTGCCTATAAACACTTTCTTAGGTTTTAATTGGGGGAAATTTGATTCGGAGCAAGTAGGATTCACTGCAACCATCAATCATGATTTGACAAAAACTTGGCAAGTAAAGGGGATTTTTTCCTACCAAGGGTTCAGCACCAATTTATTGTCGAGTTTCAGACCAAATGCCGGAATTCTCGATCCTACTAATCCAAATAACAATTTAATTCGCGCCAATGGTGATTGGATTAGAGGCGTTCAAAAAATAGATACGAAACAAGATTACAGTTTGGCCGAATGGGATCTGACTGGCAAATTCAAAACAGGCAGCATCCAACACAACCTGTTGATTGGTGTCGATGCCGACCAAACGAATGCACAAAATTTAACCTACAAAAACATCAATTTCTACGACAAAATAAACATCTATTCGCCCAAACAAATTCTAGATAAAAACATTTTGTATACCAATGCAGTAATCCCTGAAATGGAAGCCAACACTACTGTTGATACTCACACCCAAAGAGGAGGAATTTACGTTCAAGATTTAATTGCCCTCACTTCAAAAATTAAAACCTTGGCCGGTTTGCGCTACAGTTACCTCGAAAACACACTAAATACCTATACGCACAGCACGGCTGCCAACGTATTGTCGTCTACTCGCGACAAAATCATTTCTTCTAAATTGGGACTGCTGTTCCAACCCAGCTCTACCAACACTTTATTTGGCAGTTATTCGGATTCATTTGTATTGAATACGGGTACCGATCGCAACGGAAATGCACTCCCGCATTCTACGATCAACCAATATGAACTTGGAAGTAAAAACGAATTTTATAAGGGCCACCTCATTGCCAACCTAACGACCTACCTGATTGATTACAGCAACTTGGCACAAACCGATTTTACCAATAACAACACCAATACCAACATCAAAGAATTGGCAGGCGCCTACCAAAGCAAAGGAATTGAAATTGATCTCACGAGCCAGTTCAAAGGACTTCGAATTATTGCCGGATATAGTTTTAACGAAACCAAATACACCAAAAGCAACCTATACAATCCCGGCACGTTGCTTCGCTTTACACCCAAACATACGGCCAATGCCAGTCTTTTTTACCTGATAGAAACGAGCCGTTTCAAAGGGCTTGAATTTGGCATACAAACCACTTATACGGGGGAACGCTTGGGCGGACGACTCAAGCCCAACAATGCATCCACGCCAGCCGAATTGGCTAGAAAACCCATAGCAGTGGCGGGATTTATACAAGCTGACGCCACCGTGGGCTATACCCGAAATGGATTTTCTATTCGAGCCAAACTAAGCAACTTGGCCAACGTAGTGAGTTACTACGTATACGACGACAACACGATAACACCTATTGCTCCTCGCCTCTTGACGACTACTGTTGCGTATAAATTTTAACCAAAAACTAGTTTTTCTTTAAATTATTCATCTGGTTCATCATCTCGTACCTCAAACTATACAACCAAAAAAAATCCCGAGCTCTCACTCGGGATTTTTTTAGTTATAATAATCGAATTACTTAATTCTTCACGGGAATATTCGCCAAAATTTCTAGTAAAAATTTCCAGAATTTCTGCGAAGATGAAATAGAAGCACGTTCGTCGGGGCTGTGGGCACCGTGTATGGTTGGGCCAAACGAAATCATGTCCATGTTGGGGTAATTGGTTCCCAAGATGCCGCATTCTAAACCAGCATGGCAAGCCACTACACTAGGTTTGCTTCCGTTTTGTTTTTCGTAGATGGATACCAACACATCCAATATTTCAGATTTCACATTGGGCGTCCAACCGGGATAGCTTCCGCCAAATTCTACTTCGCAGCCAAACAATTCGTAGGCCGAGCGCAAGCCATTGGCCAAATCCATTTTGGAAGTTTCTACAGAGGAACGCGTGAGGTTTTGGATGGAAATTTCGCCGTCTTTCACCAGCACACGGGCAATGTTATTCGAGGTTTCAACCAAATCTTCCATATCGGCACTCATGCGGTACACGCCGTTGTGCGCGGCATAAATGGCACGCAACAAACCTTCTTGTACGCCCAAGTACATAACGTGGGCTGGGGTAGTTTGGCTTTTCACGATGTCAATTGTCAAGTTGGGCTCGGTGGTTTTGTATTCTGTTTTGATGTCGCCAATAATTTCTTGCATATCAAACGCAAAGGCTTCATCATATAGTTGCGCAATGATCACCTGCGCGACACTTTCTCTAGGAATGGCATTGCGCAAACTTCCACCGGATATTTCGGCAATTTGTAAGCCAAAATTTTCAAAACCATCAAACAACAAACGGTTCATGATTTTGTTGGCGTTGCCCAATCCTTTGTTGATGTCCATACCAGAATGTCCTCCGTTTAGACCTTTTACGGTTATGGTATAACCCACTGAGGCTTCGGGTGTTTCTTCTTGTTTGTAGGATCTTGTGGCCGTTACGTCAATTCCACCGGCACAACCAATGTCAATTTCATCGTCTTCTTCGGTGTCGAGGTTCAACAAGATCTCGCCTTGTAAGATACCTCCTTTGAGATTTAAAGCGCCGGTCATTCCGGTTTCTTCATCAATGGTGAACAAGGCTTCAATCTCCGGATGGGCAATGTCGGTGCTTTCTAAAATGGCCATGATGGCAGCAACGCCCAGTCCATTATCGGCGCCCAAGGTAGTTCCTTTGGCACGCACCCAGTCGCCATCTACATACATGTCGATGCCTTGGGTAAGAAAATCAAATGTGGTGTCGTTGTTTTTTTGGTGCACCATATCCAAATGGCCTTGCAGCACAATGGGTTTTCGGTTTTCCATGCCTGCAGTGGCGGGCTTGCGGATGATCACGTTGCGAATTTCATCCTCGAAAGCTTCTAAACCCAAATTGGTTCCAAAGTCTTTCATAAAGGCAATTACGCGCTCTTCTTTTTTAGAAGGACGGGGCACTGCGTTCAAATCGGCAAATTTGTTCCAAAGCGGTTGTGGGGCTAGGTTGCGTATTTCTTGACTCATGATTGTAAATTTTGTGCGCCAAAGGTACAAAGTGAATGCTGTTTTTGAATGCGCTGAAAGAAATATTTTACACACAAAAAACGTACTTTCGCTTTCTAGTTTACGCCATGAAAAACCGGAAATTATTTTTGTATTTTTTACTGTTTCAGTTCCTGTTTTGGGGGCTACTCTCCTATTTTCCAGTACAGATTGAACACTATTACAGCACTGAACTATACCCTGTTTGGGCTTCATTTCTGCGTACCCTATTGGGTTGGATACCCTTTTCGGTGGGCGATGTAGGATATGGTATTGTACTAATTCTACTCCTAAAATGGTGTTTTACCACCTTTAAAAACAAGTCTTGGAAATTGGCTTTTTGGCAAATTATTCGCGCGTTTTCCATCGGCTACTTTGTGTTTTATTTGGTTTGGGGGCTCAATTACTCGCGTGAACCTTTATATTCCAAACTTGCCCTTAACCGAGAATACACACCGAAACAATTGTATGTTTTTACCAAATATCTACTGCGTAAAACCAATGCCCTTCAGCTGCAAATCACGCACAATCCCCATCAAAAAGTGCGTTTGTCGTTTTCTAAAGCCGAGGCTTTGCAAAGTCCATTGTTGGGTTACGCAGCCTTGCCCACTGCCATTGTTCCCAAAAATAATCAGCACAGCAGCATCAAACGCTCGTTGTTTAGCACCCCGCTTTCCTATATGGGATTTGGCGGCTACTTGAATCCGTTTACGCTTGAGGCACAGGTAAACACCAACGGACCAGGCTATGTATTGCCCATGACGGCCGCACACGAAATGGCGCATCAGTTGGGCTATGCCAGCGAAAGTGAATGCAACTTTATTGGTTTTTTGGCGGCTTCCAAACACCCCGATCCTGTGGTAAACTATTCTGCCTATACCTTGGCTTTACGCTATTGTTTGGGGGAATGGAGCGAACGTGATCCCAAATTGGCTAAACTATTTATTGGCAAATTGCATCCCGGGGTTTTGAAAAATTTTCAGGAAAGTGAAACCTATTGGGCGCAGTACGAAACCCACATCGAAACCGGATTTAAATGGTTTTACGATTCGTATTTAATGTACAATCAACAAGAGGAAGGGCTCGAGAGTTACAGCAAGTTTATTGACTTACTGATTCATTACCAACTCCAACAAAAGGGAAATTTTTAAAGTACAACTTCTATTTCTTCTATAGGTTGCACCTTCAGAAAAGAAGGATGCTGCTCGATCGCATACTCTATTTTTTCTACAATTTGTTCAATGCTGTCGTGCTCGTAATCAATCTGCAAGGGCGGTTTAATCACAAACGATTGCATCACGCCTTTCTTTTTGAGTCGCAGGCCTTTTTTGTCAAACGAACGGCGAAATCCATCAATTACAATCGGAACAACAATAGGTCGGTGCTGCATAATGATGTGTGCCGTGCCTTTACGAACGGGCTTAAACGATTTGGTTGTGCCCTGCGGAAAGGTAATTACCCAACCGTCATCTAAAGCGAGTTTAATGTTTTCGGTATCGTTCATATTGACATCGCGTTGCACATCTTGCCCTTTGGCGCGCCAGGTGCGTTCTACCGTAATGGCACCGGCATAGGCCAAAATGCGAGACAACAGGCCTTCTTGCATGGTTTCTTTGGCGGCTACATAATAGATATTCAGCTTAGGATTCCACAAATACAACACATTTTTTATTGAGTCGTTGCGGCCGCTCAAACTGGCATTGAGCACATGAAACATGGCCACTACATCGGCAAAATAAGTCTGGTGATTGGAAATAAACAACACATTGGTATCGGGCAACTGCCTGATAATTTCAGAGCCTTCAATCTGCAATTGGTTCAAACTTTTGTAACGTGGGTGTGTAAGAAACCCAAAAATGCGAATGAGCCATTTTTTGAGAAACAGGATATGTCCGAAAGGATTTCTTTTGAAAATTCCCATAGTGATTTAGATCGATGAGGGGCAAATTTAAAAAAACTTACCTACTGAACGAGTATTTTAAAGGTTTCTTTCAATTCACTTAAAATCATGGCCGTGGCGCCCCAGACTTCGTGTCCTTGGATGATAAAACAGGGCACTTCGATTTCTGGATTATACGAAGTAGCGCGAGTTTGCAAGGCAATGGGGCAGTTTTCTAAAAATTCCTGCAAACTAATTTCTACGATCTGCGCCACCTCGGTTGGGTCAGGGAAAAACGACAAGTCTTCAAGCGAATAGGCCAAAAACGGATACACCATAAAATTACTGGGCGGAATGTACAATTCGGTAAAGGAACGAACTAATGTAAGTTGTTTGGCCGGCACTCCGATTTCTTCTTCGGTTTCTCGAAAAGCCGCCGCGGCAGCATGTGCATCGGTGGGTTCTATTTTTCCGCCTGGAAAAGCAATTTGTGCCGAATGCACGCCCGCGTAGGTATTGCGCTGAATGAGCACCAGCTGCATTTGCTCCTTTTTGGGATACAGCAAAATCGTGACGGCTGCTTTTTTGGGGTTTAGCGAATACAAATCTAAGGCTTCCATGAGTGCAGCCCGCTCGGGTGGAACGACCAACAGTTGCGCAGAAAGTCCCGGCAATTCGATGGTTTGCAGCTGGGGAAGCAAAGAAATAAATCGCGAAAATTCCATATATAACTTGTATTTTTGACCGCAGAAAGCCGAAAAACGAAAGTAACACATTTAGTCGGCCGCACAAAAAAGTATGTATGCAAAAGCCGAAAATCAACGCCTGAAACAAGAATTCTGGGTGGCCTTTGCCCAAAAATACCCACGCAAATGGCTGTTGTACGACACCAAAATCAAAGACCTTTCGCTCAAGTTTTTTGTAGACAATACCAAGGCGCAAGTGTGTGTAGAAATAGAAGCCAAACCCAATGAAAAACGCTGGGCCTATTTTGAACAATGGGAAGCACTCAAAACGATTTTGACGGAAGAATTTCTTCCCGAAGCGGTGTTTCAGCGCAATTATCCTTTAGAAAACGGAAAAGTAATTAGTCGAATTTGGGTAGAATTGCACCCTATCGCCGTGGGCAACCGAAACAACTGGGATACCATTTTTGACTTCTTTTACGAAAACATGCACGCGCTCGAATTGTTCTTTCTCGAGTACGAAGAAGTCATTAAAAACATCGAATTTTAGGCCGGAATCTGTTGGCTCAAGCAATGTAAAGTTCCGAATCCCCAGATCAAATCGATGGCCGAAATGCCAATCACTTCTCGATCGGGAAAACAATCAGCCAAAATCTGCAAGGCTTTGACATCATTGGCGTCATTAAAAGTAGGCACCAACACACAACCATTTAAAATGATAAAATTGGCGTAGCTGGCCGGCAAAGTTATGCCTTCAAACAAAATGGGTTTGGGCATGGGCAAGCACAAGATATTCGGCGCCTTTCCGGTTTCTAATTTGGCCTGTTGCAACCGCTGTAAATTGTCTTGCAAGGGTTTGTAATTGGGATCGTTGGGATTGGATTCCACTACCGTCACCACCGTATCTTCGTTTACAAATCGGCACAAATCGTCAATGTGTCCGTGGGTGTCGTCGCCCACTATGCCATCGCCCAACCAAATCACATTGGTCACTCCAAAGTATTCGCGAAATATCGCTTCGTAATCGGCTTTTGTAAAATGGGCATTGCGTACTTGTATGCTGGGATGCAGCAAACATTCTTCAGAAGTAATGAGCGTGCCTTTTCCGTTCACCTCGAGCGCACCACCTTCTAACACCACCGGCTTTCCTTTGTATAGTACTTGGGTGAGCGGCAGTTTTAAAAAACTACTGATTTGCTGCGGAACGTGTTTATCGAGTTGGTAGTTGGTGTATTTGGCCCAGCCATTGAAATTAAAATTCAAGGCTTCTGATTTTGCGCCATTTTTCACGATAATCGGACCCGAATCGCGCATCCAAGAACGGTTGGTTTTGTGAACAACAAACGAAACTTGGGCTAGATTTACGTGTGCGGCTTCGAGCAATTGGGTTACTTTAACTTGGAGTTTGGCTGATGCCACCACTAAAATAAGCGGTAGATAGGTGGTTACTTTTTTAATGTACTCCACAAAGGCCCATTGAATGGCTTCGTATTTGCCGGGCCAATCGTTGCCGTTGTGCGGAAAACACAACAACAAAGCAGCTTGCTTTTCAAACTCGGCGGGAAATCGGCGGGTTGTACTCATCTTAGTTGTCTATGGCGCGTTTGGTAATATCTCCATAGGCGTCAATGCGTCGATCACGGAAAAATGGCCAGTTTTGACGCACATTTTCTTGCAATGCCAGATCCACTTCGGCCATCAAAATCTCTTCTTGGTCGTGCGAAGCCTGTGCCAAAATTTCACCTTGCGGTCCTGCAATAAAAGAAGATCCCCAAAATTGAATGCCGGCAGTTCCTGGAATATATTGCTCTAGCCCTACTCGATTGGCTGCGGCTACATAGACACCGTTGGCTACCGCGTGGCCTTTCATCACATTCATCCAAGCCCCGAGCTGATTCACGCCGTATTCATCTTTTTCGAGCGGATGCCAACCAATGGCGGTGGGATAAAATAACACTTCGGCACCTTGTAAGGCGGTGAGTCTTGCAGCTTCCGGATACCATTGGTCCCAACAAATTAAAGTTCCAATTTTTCCTTTTTGAGTAGGAAAGGTTTTGAAACCAATATCGCCTGGAGTAAAATAGAATTTTTCGTAAAAATGCGGATCGTCTGGAATGTGCATTTTGCGGTACAAACCGGCTTCGGTTCCATCGGCATCAATAATATAGGCGCTGTTGTGGTAAATACCGGGCATGCGTTTTTCAAAAAATGGCACGATAATCACCACGCCCAATTCTTTGGCCAATGCACTAAATGCAATAAATGAGGTGCTGTATAAGGGTTCGGCCAACTCAAAATTGGCTACGTCTTCGCTTTGACAAAAATAATGGCTGCTGTATAATTCGGGCAACGAAATCACTTCGGCACCTTGCTGAGCAGCTTTGCGCACCCAAGTGATGCATTTGTTTAAATTGTTGGCCGCTACATCATTTAGGTTGAGTTGCAGTACGGCTATGGTATAGGTTGATTTTGACATCTGACGCGTATTTGGGCCAAAAATACTAATTTTTATGCAATACAAAGTCGACTAAAAGAGGATAAATGCCCATTTGTATCGCATGGAGTGATGTTAGAAAACTGTATCTTAGACGCACTAATTTGAAATGCCATGAATTTTTCAGCAAAAATGTTACGCGACGAGGCCTTAGCCAACAAAGTAATTGTAGTAACCGGTGGCGGAAGCGGCCTAGGAAAAGCGATGACGCGCTATTTTTTGGAGTTGGGTGCTCGTGTAGCCATTACTTCTCGAAACTTAGAGAAACTAGAAAAAACCGCTCAGGAATTACAACTTGAAACCGGCGGAAACTGCTTGGCTGTAGCTTGTGATGTGCGGCATTACGATCAGGTAGAAGCGATGTTGGCTGCCGTAATTGCTGCTTATGGCCGAGTGGATGTATTGGTAAACAATGCAGCGGGGAATTTCATTTCGCCCACCGAACGGCTCTCGGCTTCGGCTTTTGACACTATTATTGATATTGTGTTGAAAGGCAGTAAAAACTGCACACTGGCCTTTGGCAAACACTGGATCGACCACAAACAAACCAATTGTGCGGTATTAAATATTGTGACCACTTATGCGTTTACCGGATCTGCTTATGTAGTGCCGAGTGCAACAGCCAAAGCAGGCGTTTTGGCCATGACCAAAAGTTTGGCAGTGGAATGGGCCAAATATGGCATTCGCACCAACGCGATTGCGCCTGGACCCTTTCCTACCGAAGGAGCCATGGACCGATTATTGCCGGGCGACTTGAGAAAACAATTTGATGTAACCAAAAAAGTTCCGGTTGGGCGTATTGGCGATCACCAGGAATTGGCCAACTTGGCCGCCTATTTGGTCTCTGATTTCTCGGCCTACATCAACGGCGAAGTGGTGGTGATTGATGGCGGTGAATGGCTGAAAGGCGCGGGACAATTTAATATGCTCGAGGCGATTCCAGACGAAATGTGGGATATGTTGGAAGCGATGATTAAAGCCAAAAAGAATACCTAAACAATCTAATTGTGGTAAAATAAAGGCCGTTTGCATCCTATTTCTTACTTTTACCGCACCAATTAATTCTCCTATGAAAAACTATATTCTACTTCTTGCACTTTTGGGTTTACAACTTACTGTTTCAGCCCAAGAAAAAGCAAAAATAAAAGGATCAAAAATTGTAACCATTTCTCAAAAAGAGGTGGGCGAGTTCCAATCGATAGAAGTGGGTGAAAACCTAGAAGTCTATTTGATCAAAGGCGATAAAAACGGCGTAGAAATTGAAGCCGACGACAACTTGCACGACGCCATTGATTTAAAAGTTACCGGGACCAATTTGAGTATTGGCACCAACAAAACCATTACGGGTGCTAAAAAATTTAGTATTCGCATTAGCTATACCCCAACTTTTAATACCGTAATTTCTAAAGGAGATGCTTCGATTCTGGCGCTGGCTCCGGTGCAACTGGATTCGATTGTGTTTAAAAGCTTCGATAATTCGAAGGTGTTTGCCTATTTGAATTCCAAGAATGTAACCGTATTGGCCAATGACAAATCGAAAGGCGAATGGAACATCAAAGCCGAAAAAACAAAAATTGAATTGAGCAAAAACGCCAAAATGAAAGCTTTGATTGCCTCGATTAGCATGCGCTGTGATTTATACCAACGTGCTGTGGCCGATATTGAAGGTGACATCACCGACATGAAATTGCGTTTGGACAACAACGCGACCTATAACGGGAAAAATTGTGCGGTGAAAAATGCCGAACTCACCATGGAAGCCTACACCAATAGCAACCTCAATGTTACTTCTACTTTGAGTATTGATGCATCGGGCAAAGCCGAAATTCAGTTGTATGGCGATCAGAAAATAGACATGAAACGCTTTGTTGATAACGCCGTTCTCTACAAAAAACCAACGAAATAAAACAAAAAGGGTTGCCTAAACAGACAACCCTTTTTTTATGCTTGGTTAATTCGTTTATTCTAAAGTAGCCAAATAACGCTCAGCGTCTAAGGCCGCCATACAACCCGTTCCTGCCGCAGTAATGGCCTGACGATACACATGGTCGGCGGCATCTCCTGCTACAAAAACTCCTGTCACATTGGTTTTGGAAGAGCCTGGTACATTTTTAATGTAACCGGTTTCATCAACTGTAATAAAATCTTTAAATAATCCGGTATTGGGCGTATGTCCAATGGCTACAAAGAATCCCGTAGCTGGAATTTCGAAGGTTTCACCCGAAGTTTTGTTATGTGCTTTCACTCCCGTAACCACTTGTCCGTCGCCCAACACTTCTACCGTATCGGTATGCATGATGATTTCGATATTTTCGGTTTTACGCACACGGGCTTCCATAATTTTGGAGGCTCTAAATTGTTCGCTGCGCACCAACATGGTTACTTTTTTACATAGTTTGGATAAGTAGTGTGCTTCTTCACAAGCTGAATCTCCCGCTCCTACGATCACCACTTCTTGGTTGCGGTAGAAAAATCCGTCGCAAACCGCACAGGCCGAAACGCCGCCACCCAATTTTAAATAATGTTGCTCAGAAGGTAAACCCAAATACTTGGCCGAAGCACCCGTGGAGATAATTACGGTTTGGCAATGGATTTCTTTGGTTTCGTTGACCCAAACTTTGTGCACGGGGCCCGAAAAATCAACTTTGGTTACCCAGCCGTCGCGCACATCGGTACCAAAACGTTGGGCTTGTTGTTGCAACTGCACCATCATTTCTGGGCCTGTTACGCCATCTACATATCCCGGGAAATTTTCGACTTCGTTGGTGGTTGTCAATTGGCCACCAGGCTGCGTGCCGTGGTACAATACGGGATTCATATTGGCGCGAGCCGCATAAATGGCTGCTGTATATCCCGCAGGTCCTGAGCCTATAATTAAACATTTTACATTTTCTATCGCTGACATACTCGTAATTTTTAAGAGGCTCAAAGGTAAGGCATTCCGTTTAAAAGTCGAAATAGGAGTTATGAACAATTTGATTGGCGATTTGGGATTTTTGTCTCGAAACTTCGGGATGATTTGTGATTTCTCGCAAAGACGCAGAGACGCGAAGGGTTTAAATGTAATGGAGATTTTATTTGAAAAAGATTAATGCTGAAAGATTATAGCTCATGGTTAATTGCGGCTTTGCGGCTTTGCGAGGAATAATATAAGTTGAATCTCTCGCAAAGACGCTGAGACGCGAAGTTTAAAACTTTACGCTGAATAGGATTCGTTTCACTTATACTATTGGCTTTTGGCTGATGGCTGATTTCTTGAACTTTACATTGCGGCTTGGCGTCTTTGCGAGAAAAAAATTAATAACACACCTCAGTAAATCGCTCGCAAAGACGCGAAGTAAACATCTATACGCTGAATAGGCTGAGTTACATATACTATTTTGGCTTTATGAACGAATTTCGTCTGCGACAAAATTCGTGGGGGCTTTAGAACACTAGTGGCCGGATTACTTCGTGATCCTGTTAGGGGATGTTGCTCAAAAACCTTTCCATTTTTTTTCAAAAAATGAGGCCGTTTTTTTATGCCCAAACCCTTCAAGCAAGCTTGGGGTTTGGGCGTAAAAAAAACCTTCCAGCTCCGCTGAAAGGTTTTTGGTCGGGGTGGCAGGATTCGAACCTGCGGCCTCCTGCTCCCAAAGCAGGCGCGATAACCGGGCTACGCTACACCCCGAAAAGCGTGTGCAAATATAGCACTAATATTGAGTTGTCCTAACAAAAACAAGATTATAATTGCGAATAGTTGCGGTTGTAAAAAGACCGAGCATACAATGGTGGGCTCAATTAAATTTCTATTTTTGTATAGCAAATTTTAAATCAACTTTACATGCTTATCATCGGAATTGCGGGAGGAACAGGCAGCGGAAAAACCACTGTTGTGCATCAGATTATGAATGAATTACCCCATACTGAAGTGGGCATCATCTCGCAAGATTCCTATTACAAAGCCAACAACAGCATGTCCTATGAGGAACGTTCCCTCATTAACTTTGATCATCCTAGAGCTATCGATTTTGATTTATTGGTGCAACACCTCAAAGAATTGAAGGCCGGAAACAATGTAGAACAACCGGTATATTCATTTGTGATTCACAACCGAACCGATGACACCGTACTTACCCATCCCCGTAAGGTGATGATTGTAGAAGGAATCTTAATCTTGACACATCCCGATTTACGCGATTTATTTGACATCAAAATCTTTGTGCACGCCGATTCAGACGAACGCTTAATTCGCCGATTAAAACGAGACATTGCCGAAAGAGGCCGTGACATGGACGAAGTGCTTTCGCGCTACCAAACCACTTTAAAGCCCATGCACCAGCAGTTTATTGAACCCACCAAAGCCTTCGCAGATATTATTATTCCAAACGACAAATACAACACAGTAGCGATTGACGTGGTGCGCGCAGTAATTAACCAACGTTTAGTTTAAACCAAAACATGGAACAAACAGAAGAACTCAACGAACAAAAACCTAACAAATGGTTGCCCTACCTAAAAAATAAATACGTTTGGGTGTTGCTTTTTTTTGGGATATGGATGCTGTTTCTAGACAACTATTCGCAATTGGAGCACCGCGAATTAGACAAAGAAATTGAGGAACTGGAAGTGAATAAAAAATACTACCAAGACGAAATTCGCAAAGACCAACACAACATTAATTTGCTTAAAGACCCCAACCAAGTTGAAAAATATGCTCGCGAAAAGTACTTTATGAAAAAACAAAACGAAGATATTTACTTGATCGATTTGGATTCTTCTGGAACTAAACCCTAATCAATATTCAATTTCTACCCAAACATGTCAACTTCCTTATTTTCTGATTTTAATCTGGTTTCCTCCAAACAATGGAAGCAACAAATACAATTTGAACTCAAAGGAGCCGAATACAATGATACCGTGGTTTGGGATTCCCCAGAAGGCATTCGCGTAAAACCATTTTACCACAACGACTTAGATAATTTACAGCCACTCAGTTCCAGCCAGGCATCGGCTTGTAGAATAGGGCAAGCCATTTTTGTATTTGACCTAGAAAAAAGCATCGCTCGAGCCATAGACACGGTAGCTCGTGGTGCAGAATCCTTGCACTTTCAAATCGATGACGAGGCAATCGATGTACTCCATTTATTGAAAAATGTAGCTCCTTTAGGTGTTCCAATTCACATAAAATTGGGCTTTTTAAACACCGATTTCAATCACAAAATTCATCAGTTCACCCAATCATTTTCGGGACAAATTTCGGTTAATAATGACCCTATTGGCTATTTTGCGCGAGAGGGAAATTGGCACACCGGATCATCCGACAATTTTGAGGCAATCAAAGCACAAGAAGCTCAGTTTACAGGTAGTTATTTAAGTGTAGATGCAGCATTATATCAAAATGCAGGGGCTACGATAGTGCAACAAATTGCTTATAGTTTGGGTCATGCCAATGAGTACTTGAACCGTTTTGGTTGTGATCAACCGCTGGTTTTTCAGTGGGCAGTGGGCAGCAATTACTTTTTTGAAATAGCAAAACTACGTGCTTTTCGTAGTCTTTTTAATCTAATAGCCAAAGAATACAATCACCACCATCCCTGTCATATCGTGGTGTCTCCCTCCAAACGAAACAAAACCATCTACGATTATAATGTGAATATGTTGCGCAGCACCACCGAATGCATGAGTGCCATATTGGGCGGCGCCGATACCATAATCAATATGCCCTATGATGCCTTGTACCACAAAGACAACGAATTTGGCGATCGCATTGCGCGAAATCAATTGCTGATCTTGAAACACGAAAGTTACTTTAACAAAGTAGATAATCCGGCCGATGGCAGTTATTACATTGAGAGCCTCACCCAACAATTGGCCGAGAAAGCCTTGGCTTTGTTTCAAGAATTGGAAGCAAATGGTGGATTTTTACAACAACTCAAAGACGGTTTAATTACCCGTAAAATTCAAGAAAGCGCCGCCAAAGAGCAGGCCTTATTTGACGACGGAAAAACCGTTTTATTGGGCACCAACAAGCACCCAAATAAAGCCGATCGAATGAAACACGACTTGGAATTGTTTCCATTTGTGAAAATAAAAGGAAGAAAAACACTGATTACGCCTATCCTTGAAAAACGATTGGCCGAAAAAGTAGAACAAGAACGTTTGCAAACGGAATCTTAACGAACAAGAAAGATGAAAAGGAAAGATTTACAGCATTTGCAAGTTCCCAAAACAGGCTTGACCCCAGATTCAACAAGCGTTTTCCATACAGCCGAAGGCATTGATTTGCAACAAACCTATACCGCGAAAGACATTGAATCTCTGGAACACCTGGGTTTTGGCGCCGGATTTGCGCCCAATTTACGCGGACCCTATGCCACCATGTATGTGCGCCGTCCTTGGACCATTCGCCAATATGCTGGATTTTCTACTGCCGAGGAAAGCAACGCTTTTTACCGACGCAATTTGGCAGCCGGACAAAAAGGATTGTCAGTTGCCTTTGACTTGGCCACGCATCGCGGCTACGATTCCGATCACGAACGCGTGGAAGGCGATGTAGGAAAAGCGGGGGTAGCCATTGATTCGGTTGAAGACATGAAAATCTTGTTTGATCAAATTCCATTGGATGAAATGTCGGTTTCCATGACAATGAATGGTGCCGTTTTGCCCATCATGGCATTTTATATTGTGGCTGCCGAAGAGCAAGGCGTATCTCCCGAACAGCTTTCAGGTACCATTCAAAATGACATCTTGAAGGAATTTATGGTGCGCAATACCTATATTTATCCGCCTGCTCCATCGATGAAAATCATCGCCTCTATTTTTGAATACAGCAGCCAAAAGATGCTCAAATTCAATTCGATTTCAATTTCGGGCTACCACATGCAAGAAGCGGGAGCTACCGCCGATATTGAATTGGCCTATACCCTGGCCGATGGATTAGAATACATCCGAACCGGCTTAGCTACCGGAATGAAAATTGACGAATTTGCGCCGCGCCTATCCTTTTTCTGGGCCATTGGCATGAATCACTTTATGGAAATTGCGAAGTTGCGCGCCGGACGTATGTTGTGGGCAAAATTGGTGAAACAATTTGAACCCAAAGACGATAAATCATTAGCCCTCCGCACACATTGTCAAACCTCGGGTTGGAGTCTCACGGAGCAAGATCCGTTTAATAATGTGGCACGCACCTGTATTGAAGCGGCAGCCGCAGCCTTTGGCGGAACCCAATCGTTGCATACTAATGCCTTGGACGAAGCCATTGCCTTGCCTACCGATTTCTCGGCACGAATTGCCCGAAATACACAAATTTATTTACAAGAAGAAACGCACATTACGCATACGGTTGATCCCTGGGGTGGCAGTTATTACATCGAAAAACTCACCGATGAAATTGCCCAAAAAGCCTGGACGCTTATCGAAGAAGTAGAAGCTATGGGCGGCATGACCAAAGCTATTGAAGAAGGGATACCTAAATTACGCATCGAAGAAGCAGCCGCACGAAAACAAGCCCGCATTGACAGCGGACAAGATTTGATCATTGGGGTAAACAAATACCGTTTGGATCAAGAAGATCCCTTGCATATATTAGATGTTGACAACCAAAAGGTACGGGCACAACAACTGGAACAATTGGCCGAATTGAAAGCCAATCGAGACGCCCAACAAGTTGCCGATTGCCTAAATAAACTAACCAAATGTGCCCAAACCGAAGAAGGAAATCTGCTGGAAATAGCCATCGAAGCCGCTCGTGCTAGAGCTACCTTGGGGGAAATAAGCGATGCTCTCGAAACCGTGTATGGCCGATATAAAGCACAAATAAAATCATTTAGTGGCGTGTATAGTAAAGAAATTAAAGACGATGCCGGTTTTGAAAAAGCCAAAAAACTGGCCGATGCCTTTGCCGTTCAGGAAGGACGACGACCGCGCATTATGATTGCCAAAATGGGACAAGACGGACACGATCGCGGTGCCAAAGTAGTAGCCACTGGCTATGCCGATGTAGGTTTTGACGTAGACATTGGTCCTTTGTTTCAAACTCCCGCCGAAGCAGCGAAACAAGCAGTAGAAAACGACGTGCATATTTTGGGTGTATCCTCTTTGGCAGCGGGGCACAAAATCTTGGTTCCACAAGTAATTGAAGAACTTAAGCGCTACGGTCGCGAAGACATTATGGTGATTGTAGGCGGGGTAATTCCGGCACAAGATTATCAATTCTTGTTTGATGCAGGAGCAGTAGCTGTATTTGGACCGGGCACCAAAATTAGTGCGGCGGCGATTTCTATTTTAGAAATTTTATTGGCCGAATAATCCAACTTTTTCATGAAATAAAACTTAAAAATAATCCCTGATTTTTTTAAGAAAGGAATTATATTTGCAACCGATTAATCGGGATGTAGCGCAGCCAGGTAGCGTACTAGCATGGGGTGCTAGGGGTCGCTGGTTCGAATCCAGTCATCCCGACCAAAAACCTTTCAGCTTTGCTGGGAGGTTTTTTTATGCCCAAACCCCAAGCTCGCTTGAAGGGTTTGGACGTAAAAAAACCGTATCATTTTTTGAAAAAAAATGGAAAGGTTTTTGAGCAACTCCCACCCCACTCTGGATCACGCAGTAATCCAGAATAAGAAATCAAAATCATTTATAAAAATCAAACAAATCTTTCTTTGAGTTACATCTTTCTGGATCACGAAGTAATCCAGAATTTCAAATCAAATGATTAAAAAAATTAAACAAAATTTTCTTTGGGTATATTCTTTCTAGATCACGAAGTAATCTAGTCATTGGTCTTTTGCTAGCAAAAAAGGAAACAATAAAAATCTATGTGCAAACATTACTATTTTTTTACAATAGCAAAAAAGTGTTGTTTAAATAAAGAAGCCACGAATACACGAATGTATTCAGATTGCAAAATACATTGATTGGTTTCATTTGTTTTACATCATATCCACAGTTGAGGAACTATTCCATTCGCATCATCATGACTTTAGAAAGCTACAATTATAATTATTTAGATTATAACAACTTAGTTTATCGTTCATTAGCGATTTTGTTAAAATATTTGGATATTAGCAGTCATAAAATGATTTAGAGAATACTATCATTAAATTAATATGTTTTTAAAATTTACATAAATATGTCAACAATTACGAAGAATTTTACCTATTTACTTTTTGTGTTTTGTTTTACAATTACAAGTTATGCGCAATGTGTCAGCACTATAACATCCATCATGAATTTCGACGATTTGGCAGTTGATGCCACAGGAAATATTTATATTACTACTAATTATACAATCCGAAAAATTACACCTGCAGGCCTAATTACTACTATAGCTGATTTTTCTGGCATAGCTGATTTGTATGGAGGTGGAATTGCAATTGATTTGTCAGGGAATATTTTTGTTTCTACTCAATCTAAAATTTTAAAAATTACTCCAACTGGATTGGTAACTACTTTTGTAGAACAGCAACAAAATCTTTTATTGCCAAGTGATATCGCAATAGATCCCTCAGGAAATTTATATGTGATTGATCTTAATCGGATTGTTAAAATATCTCCAAATGGGATTGTAATTAATGTTGCGGGTGGGTTTAATCAATCGGGCTATGTAGAAGGATATAATCCACAATTTAATAACCCTCGAGCAATAACTGTTGATTCCTCTGGCAAAATATTTGTTGCAGATACTGGAAATCATAGAATTAGAAGTTTAACAATGAATGAAACTCCTTTTGCCTACAGTGTTTCTCAATTAATTGCCGGAAATGGTTTGCCAGGTTATGTAAATAATAGTTGGGAATATGGTCAATTTAATAATCCTACAGGTATTGCTGTAGATGAATCGGGAAATCTTTATATTGCGGATTCTGGAAATGTTCGAATTAGAAAAATTCAATGCAATGGTGGTCCAGATTGTTTTGGTGGTAATGTCACCAGTTTCGCTGGTTCAGGAGTTCCTAATTCAGATAGCGGAATTACAGCTGCGGATGATGGTTATAATACTAATGCAAATTTTGGCTCCTTAAGAGCTCTAACTGTTGATGCTGCAGGAAATTTGTATGTTCGAAATAGTATTGGAGATTTTGGGGCTATTAGAAAAATCGAACCTCTAGCTGCATGGTTTTGGTATGATACTGGAAGTTATTGTACATCTGTTTCGGCACCACAACCAGTAACTCTTTATGGCAGAGGAATCTATTTAGGCGGAACCTTTACTTCAACAGTTGGCCTGACTATTAATTCATCAACAGGTGCAATTACGCCTAGTACTTCAACACCTGGCACATACACGATAACTTATACAACACCAGTAAGTGGAAACTGTCAAATCACAACTACAAGTCAAGTAACAATACATGCTCCAAATACGATAACACCTACATTTTATCAAATTCCTCCAGTCTGTCAAGGAGAGAATCTTGTACTGTCCACTACATCTTCAAATGGAATATCGGGCAGTTGGTCACCTGCAGCAAACAATAATGCAACAACAACATATACGTTTACACCTTCGCCAAACCAATGTGCATTATCTACAACCATGACAGTTTCTGTTTTGAGTACACCCACAGCCAGCATCTCCGCTGACGGAACTATAGCAACTTCTACAACCATCACCAATGGAAGTGCAGTTCAACTACAACTCAACGGAACTTTAAACGCGCAACCTAACATTCAGTGGACACCAGCTACAGCTATAAGCTCTACTACAGTGGCTAATCCGGTGGTGTATCCAAGTGCAACAACTACCTATACTGCTAGTTTTGTAAATAATAATGGCTGTACACAAACCACTTCGTTTACTGTAAATGTTACTCCACAACCTAACATTGGTAATTTGAGTATTTCCTCTTCAACAACTTCTGTTGGATTGTTTGATACCATTACCGTTGATGTGCAACTTACCAGTGCCACTAATCTTTATAGTTTGTACATGAAGCTCAAAGGCAATGCTGCCGTGAGTCAGTATTTGGATTATTCGGGCTACACTGCAGGAACGTTACTTGGAACTAATGTAATCTCTACTGCACCCACAGTAATTAATGGCGTGCCTGATTTTGGGATGACCAAAGTTGGTGCTGTTCCGGGATACTCAGGCAGTGGCTTGTTTTATTCCTTCCGTTTTGTTCCCAAGAATAATGTTGTTATTCCTGCAGGAACTACCTTTTGTTTTTATTTAGACGATGTGAGTTCTTATAACGCTTCGGGTATTCCTTGCGGATTAACCAATCAAGGGCAGTACTGTTATACTTTTACCAATCAAGTTGCGGTATGGCCTGGGGATTTAAATAAATCCAATACCGTAACCACTGCTGATATCTTGCCCATTGGTTATTTCTATAACTCCACAGGAGCAGCAAGAGCAAATGCCACCATACAATGGAATGCTCAACCTGCTACACTTTGGGGATACAACCGAACTTCTACCAATAGCGATGCTTATAAAGTATTTGCTGATTCTAACGGAGATGGTGTGATTAACAATGCCGACCAAGCAGCCATTGGGTTTAACATGAATCAGGTGCACAACAGAATGGCCTGGCAAGCTCCAGATCATTTTTCTGCACAAGCACAACAAACCCTTGCAGTAGGTAGTTTAACAGTTACACCAAATAGCACCATCATCAATGGAGCGGCTTTGCCTCAATCGGTAACCTTCACCGTGAGTGTAAACAACACCGGAGGATTAAATGCACTCTATGGTATGTCGGTTAATTTAGGATTTGACAACACTGTTTTTGATTTATCTACCGCCACAGTAGATTACACCGGATCTATATTTGGGAATGCCGGTAGTGATTGTTTGGCATTGAATTACAACTCCGATAATACGGTAAGTGTAGGACTTACCAGATTTGGTAATGCTCCAATAAACGGACAAGGCTTGTTATTTAAAGTTACTATTCAAACCAAAACCACCTTGCCTAATTTAACGCAAACACCGGTTACTGCTTATGTAGATGCAGCCAATAACCAAGCCGGTGATACTTTAGTGATACAAGATGCACCAGCAACTAATTTTACCATCATCAATAATCTAGGATTAGACACCATCAAACAAGATGAGTTTGTGCTGTATCCGAATCCGGTAAATGATATTTTAATGATAAAATCATCAACAATTATTCATAAAATTTCAGTTTACAATACACTAGGTCAATTATTGATTTCAAAAAACGAAAACTCAAATGAATTTTCAGTTGATTTATCAAGTTTATCAAATGGAAATTATTTTATTAGATTGGAATCAAACAATAAAAATGAATTATTCAAAATTGTAAAAATGTAATTTATATTTTGTCTCTTTCAAGACAAAACAAATTGAAATAATAGAATTAATCTTTATACAAAAACTTTAAATTTATTGTGAGTCATAGTTCAATTCTGGAGTCAAATTTCAAAACTTAACTACGCTTTCAATATCAATTAATAAGTTCGAAACACCGGTACGCTTTCCGACATTACTACCAAAAAGACAATTCAACAGTGGATTGTCTTTTTTTCTTTTACCCAAACCCCTTGTGTTTACTGCGATTTCGTGAAATAAAGTGTTGATTCGATTAGTTCGAACTGTGTCATTTTTCTTGTCATACAAGAGACCATCGGGAAACAGCAAATATTGCAATTGTTGCTTTTCATAGTAATCAGAAGAAACTCAGAACTGGCTCGAACTGGCGAAGCAATTTTAGACAAAATAACAGCAATAACTTTAGTTCAATATATCAATAAATTTATCTTTGATAGACCAATAAAGAACATCAAAAATCAATTAAATAAATTTAATTTCACCCAACGGGTTATATAAACAACTTATTGGATATCAACAAAAAAAGCAAAGTTTTTAATAGGCTGAAATCAATGTAGTAAAATCGGAAATTTCAATAAAATTTTAAATCAATACGAGTTTTTTA
>JAPLEX010000045.1:0-3690 GCA_026390995.1 Flavobacterium sp. | reverse complement strand
AAAAAAAAAAAGTGATAGCAATAAAGTAGTTAATTTTACCTGTGTTTTCCCAATTTTAAATAGAAATTTAAATGTCGGAAACCTACTCACATTTGTCATTTACTTACTTTTTTATCTAATATGAAAACAAACATCCCAAATCGAATCATTAATCCGCAGAACGATTCCCTTTTTTTCGGAAAATTCCCAATTTTATTAATGAAAAAATTATCACTACTAATAGTTTTGGCGTGCTTTTGTACTATCGCTAGTGCGCAAAATTTTAGAGATGCTCAAGATGTTCAACTTATGGAAGTAAAAGCTTATCTGGATTATCTTAAAACTTCAGAAGTAAGTTCAAGAAATTCGATTTTTAATTCAAATCGACTAGAACAATTACTACTTGAAGTACAACCTGCTATTTACTATCTCACAGGAGAAGTAATAAGACATGGAGAAAACCCTACTGCGCTGTACACCAATTCAAGTTCATTAAACGCAATTGATAATACTTCCATTGAAAGCGCTACTATCGAAATGGTTACGATAAATCTATCTCAAAATACAGACTTAGGCCGTCCTTTGGATCTATCTGTATTTTCAAATTTTCCTAATTTGAAATACATCTACATTTTATCTAATATTGAAACTACAGGAGCTGTAATATCGAGTTTGATTCGAAATAGTAATTCGGAAATTGGTGTTTTTTACAAAATAGACAAAGGTGCTTAATTGCCTCAATCAAAAAGCAATCATAATGAAAAATTCATACTTTACTTCAAAAAATAATAACCTATTTTGTGGTTTTTTTTTACCGATTTTCCTTCTTTTAGGGATGACATTGTCAACCAATGCCCAGGTTAGAGTTCCGTTTGCACAAAGAACTTCTCAGTATACTCCTACTAAGAAAACCTACAATGTAAAAGGAGATTTCACCATTATGGGAAACACCAGTTTGACACTTCAAAATTATAGTGATCAAACACAAAATGGTAATAACTCTATGGTTTATGTGGATGTTGATGGTAACTCCAACAATGGCGTAGATGGGCAACGAACTTTCAACTCATCGAGTTCAACGTTAACTTTTTCAACAGAAAACGGAGCGAATCCGTCTTGTTCTAACATTGTATATGCTGGTTTATATTGGACAGGTAGATCATCAGATTCTAATCCGAGTAACAACAGTTTTTCAGTAACCAAAAACAATGTTACCAAAACTTTTGACAAAAGAAATATTTCTTTAAAAGGGCCAAATGCAACAACTTATACTCAATTTACAGCTAGTGCAAGTGACATATACTATCCAAATACTACAGATGGTTATATGTATTCGGCTTACAAAGAAGTAACGGATTATGTGCGTACCAACGGAATCGGAGTTTACACCGCAGCTGATATTGCTTTGGTAGAAGGAAACGGTGGCGGAACCGGATATTATGGTGGTTGGTCGTTGATAGTAGTTTACGAAAACTCAAAAATGAATTATCGTGATGTTACGATTTTTGATGGACATGCCTATGTAACAGGTGGCACAGCTAGTTTTGAAATTCCAGTTACAGGGTTTAATACCGTACAATCTGGTCCAGTTGGTATGAAATTAGGTTTGATGGCTGGTGAAGGAGATAGCGGTATTTCTGGTGATTACTTCCAAATTAATAGACATAGTGATAATACTTTTATAAATTTAAGTCATGGAGGAAACCAAACCAATAATTTCTTTAACTCTTCAATTCAGACTGGTGGCAATATAAGAAATCCGAATTTGTTGAACAACACTGGTTTGGACATTTGCATGTTTACAATTCCCAATATCAATAATACTGTGTTAGGAAACAACCAAACTTCAACCACTTTTAAATACGGTTCAACGCAAGATACTTATGTAATTTTTGCCATAGCAATGGCGATAGACGCTTACATTCCCGAAGTTGAAAATATTTTAACTACTACTTCTATCAATAATGTTCCTGTAACTACAGAACCTTACGTTTCGTTACCAGGTGAAGAGGTTGGATTTAACATTGATATTAAAAACTTAGGAACTGAAGCCATCAATAATTATAACGTGATTGTACCAATTCCATATAATGCTTCTTATGTTCCGGGAAGCGCTGTGGGTACTATTTTGTTCTCACCTGCGCCGACTCCAAATGCTATAACTTTTGATCCAACACTTGGAGCAACCGGTTCTATTGTTTGGAATATGGGAACTTTGCCTTTACCTGCAAATCCAAGTACACTTCTAGCAAAACTTAGTTTCAAATTAAAAGCGACCACCGATTGTTCTATTTTATTGAATGAAACTTGTGGAAGTACGATTTTTGTGAATGCTAATTCAGGCGGAACTGGTGCGATGACTGGAATCAATTTTAATGGAATAAGAGCCATTAAAGGATATACTCAAAATGGAGCTTGTGTTGGTCAACCTATATTAGAAACTTTATCCATTAATATTAATGGAACTAGTTATGTTGCAGCAAATTGTGCCAATACGCCATTGATTAGAAATTTCGGATTCTGTGATTCTGGTTCAACAATTGGAACTTCAGTTATATCGGCGAATTTTCCTCCTGGTTCTATTTTCTATAATCAATACCCAGTAACGATTAATACTATTCAATATTCTGATGTGAATCCAATTCCATTAGTAGCTGGTTCTACTGTTACTTATTATGCAATTCCTCCAAATACTTCAGGTTGTTATTTCCCTTTTACAGTTTCTAAATGTAAATTAATCGTGGCTCAAGATGACGCTATCGGAACAGTTAATGGTACTTTAGGTAACTCAAATGCTGGGAATATATTCAGTAACAACGGAAGCGGTATTGATACTTTAGGCGGAAATCAAGTACTCATTAGTCAGGTTAACTTGTCAATATTAACATCAGCTACATCAATTAATGGTGGATCAGTGCCATCTATAAATTTATTAACTGGAGATGTAGTTATACCAGCTGGAACACCATCTGGAAGCTACACCATTGTTTATCAAATTTGTGAAAATACAACACCAACCAATTGCGATTCAGCAATTGTAACCATTTGTGTTTCTAGTGCTCCAATCTCGGGTGGAGATCAAGTAGTTTGTGAAACAACACCTATTCAAACATTAACAGCCACTGCAACAGCACCGGGTCAAACTATTGTTTGGTATAATGCTTCTACTGTAGAAGGAATAGTTGTTAATCCAATACTTAATATAGTTGGAACTGTTACTTACTATGCACAAGCTAACGTTGGTAATTGCTCTTTACCAAATAGAACAGCTGTTACTTTAACTATCAAAGACTCACCGAATGTACCAGTTTTAGTTAATGTAACTCAACCAACGTGCTTAGTGGCTACTGGAAGTTTTGCCATTTCGAATTTTGATTTGAACAATACGTATGACATTGTGCCTTCTGCTGGTGTGACCATCTCTTCTACGGGATTAGTTACCGCGCCAGCTGGAACCTACACGATAACATCCTCGGCTAATGGTTGTACTTCTGCGGCTTCGGCCTTAGTAACGATCAACGCGCAACCTCAAACACCTGCTGTACCTGTGGTTCTTGGAAATGTAACCCAACCAACGTGTGCTGTAGCAACGGGAAGTTTTGCCATTTCGAATTTTGATTTGAACAATACGTATGACATTGTGCCTTCTGCTGGTGTGACCATCTCTTCTACGGGATTAGTTACCGCGCCAGCTGGAACCTACACGATAAC
>JAPLEX010000093.1 GCA_026390995.1 Flavobacterium sp. | reverse complement strand
TTCAATCTTGACATCACCAAAAAATTATTCATTTCCCGCAAGGCTCACCTGATCTTGCCCACGCACCGTTTGCTCGATGCAGCCTCAGAAGCGGCCAAAGGAAAAGCCAAAATTGGATCAACCCTAAAAGGAATTGGCCCCACCTATATGGACAAAACCGGCCGTAACGGCATCCGAGTGGGTGACATCGAACTGCCCGACTTTCAAGCCCGTTACCGCGCGCTAGCCGACAAACACGAAGCCATGATTTCGTATTATGATGTGGCCATTCAATACAATCTACAAGAACTCGAAACCGAATTTTTTACGGCTATTGAAGAGCTCAAAAAATTACAATTCATTGACAGCGAAGAATATTTGTTTCAGGCGCAAAAAGCCGGCAAATCGATCTTGTGCGAAGGAGCCCAAGGTTCTTTGCTCGATGTAGATTTTGGTACTTATCCATTTGTTACTTCGTCCAATACAACAGCTGCTGGTGCATGTACCGGATTGGGCATTGCACCCAATCAAATCAAAGAAGTATACGGGATTTTTAAAGCCTATACCACCCGTGTGGGCAGCGGACCTTTTCCTACTGAAGACTTTGAAGAAGCCGGCGATGTGATGGCCAAAGTAGGCAACGAATTTGGTTCGGTAACCGGGCGCAAAAGACGTTGTGGCTGGCTAGATTTAGTAGCCTTGAAATATGCAGTGCAAATCAATGGGGTAACGCAACTCATGATGATGAAAGGCGATGTGCTTTCTGGTTTTGAAACTTTAAAAGTGTGTACCGCCTACCTGTATAATGGACAAGAAATTACGCACCTTCCCTACACCATCGAACCCGAAAATGTAACGCCTGTCTATGCCGAATTCAAAGGTTGGAAAGCTGATCTTACCGGTATGCATAGCTACGAAGAACTGCCAGAAGAACTCAAAACGTATATTGCTTTTATAGAAGCCGAAGTAGGCGTTCCGATTAAAATTGTCTCGGTAGGACCCGATAGAAAACAAACCATTTCCAAATAAAGTACAAACGCGTTGAGAAATCAAGGCGTTTTTTTCTAGATGAAAGCAACAAAAGTTTTTACTCAGTTTTTTGAAAATGAAAAAGCCAGCGGATTACTGCTCATTGCAGTCACCCTGATTTCGCTGTTGTTGGCCAATTCGGTTTTTCAAGAATCCTATGTGAATTTTTGGAAATTGTCACTGGGGAGCCACAGCTTGGTGGATTGGATCAACGACGGACTCATGGCCATCTTTTTCTTGCTCATTGGGCTCGAATTAGAGCGTGAAATCTATGCCGGTGAATTGTCCAACTTGCGAAAAGCCAGTTTGCCTTTGTTTGGCGCTTTGGGGGGCATGTTGGTTCCCGCCGGTCTTTACTTGGCTTTCAATTGGGGAACAGCTACACAATCGGGTGCGGGTATTCCCATGGCCACTGATATTGCTTTTGCCGTGGGCGCCTTGTCCTTGTTGGGCAAAAAAGTACCCACCTCACTCAAAATATTCCTTACCGCCCTCGCCGTAGTCGACGATTTGGGTGCCATACTCGTGATTGCTATTTTTTACACCAAAAGTTTGGCCTTCTTTAATTTGGCCATTGCGCTAGCAATTTTTGGGGGGCTATTGGTGTGTAACCGCATGCGCATTCACTCCTTTTGGCCTTATGCGATTGGCGGAATAGCCATGTGGTATTTTATGCTGCATTCGGGCATACACGCCACCATAGCCGGGGTTTTGTTGGCCTTTGCCCTACCATTTGGAAAAGGTGATAAAACGTCAATTTCGTATCGTTGGCAACAGAAATTACACCTGCCGGTTGGCTTTATTATTTTACCCTTATTTGCTTTAGCCAACACCTGTTTGCCATTATCCGGATCAATCGGAACAGCCTTGTTACACCCCAGTAGTTTAGGCATAATCCTTGGCTTAGTGATAGGAAAACCACTGGGAATATTTCTTTTTGCCTACGGAACGACCCAATTGGGTTGGAGTCATTTGCCTAACGATTTAAGGTGGAAACAACTTTTTGGCGCAGGAATTTTGGGTGGCATAGGATTTACGATGTCCATTTTTATCAGTCTCTTGGCCTTTCAAGATGAAGCCTACATCGAAGCATCGAAAATTGCCATATTACTAGCATCGACGGTAGCTGGAATTGTAGGGTTTCTGTATTTGAAACGCAGTTTTCAATCCTAAATTTCATTTGATAATTAATCCTAAAAATCGACCGTGCTTGGGTTGATTTTCTTAAATTTGGCCAAAATTCCAACTTTTGAAAAACGCAGTTGTTTGTATTGTATTGACTTTCCTACTTGGCTTTTCGCCAAAGGGTTGGACACAAGAAGCCAAGAAAATTGTCATTGAATATGCCGATTTTGCCGACGTGAACCAAACCGAAATTCCCGATGCCTTGCTGCTTTCTGGCCACGTGCGAATGAACCACGACGGCGTGCGGTTTTTGTGCAACAAAGCCTATTATTTTCAAAAAGAAAACTACGTGAAAGCCTTTGGTGAGGTGCAAATGATACAAGGCGACACCTTATTCATGAACAGCAAATACGCCGAATACAATGGCAATGTAAAGCAAGCCTATGCCACCGGAAAAGTGAACCTGCGCTCGCCCGATATGAATCTCGCTACTGATACGCTGCGGTTTGACCGAAACAGCCAACAAGCCTATTACACCTGCAACGGCGTAATTACCAACCGCGAAAATGTACTGAAAAGCAAATCGGGACGGTATTATGCCAACGAGAAAAAATTTCAATTCTTGACTGCTGTAACCGTAACCAACCCAAAATACGTGGTCAAATCGAATCACTTGGACTATTACAACAATTCGGGACATTCCTATTTGTTTGGCCCATCGACCATCACCAGCAAAGAAAATTTTATTTATACTGAAAAAGGCTTCTACGACAGCCGAAAAAATGTAGGCCACTTTTTGCGCAAATCCTACATCAAATACAAAGACCGCCGCATTGAGGGCGATAGTTTGTTTTATAACCGCACCAAGGAATTTGCCTCGGCCTCCCGCAATGTAAAAATCACGGATTCCATCAACAAAGGGATCGTAAAAGGCCATTATGCCGAACTATACAAACAAAAGGATTCTATGTTTGTCACCAAACGCGCGGTAGCCATCAATTTGGTGGAAAATGACTCCATTTACATTCACGGAAAACTACTCATGGTGACCGGCAAGCCCAACGAACGCGTAGTACGCGCCTACCCCAACGCCCGATTTTTCAAAAAAGACTTGAGTGGCAAATGCGATTCGATTCATTCCAGCCAAAAAACCAACCTCACCCAGCTCATCGGCAAACCCATCTTGTGGAATTTTGACAACCAAATGACCGGTGATGTAATGCACCTGATTGGCAACAACCAAACTGAAAAACTCGATTCTTTAAAAGTACTCAACAATGCCTTTATTGCTTCTCGGGATACGCTAGGAACGGGCTATAATCAAGTGAAAGGCGTAAACTTATTTGGCAAATTCAAAGACAACAAACTCTACGAGGTAGATGTGATTAAAAACACGGAAGTTTTGTATTTTTTGCGCAACGACCAAAAAGAGCTCATTGGCATCAACAAAAATGTGACTAGCCGCATCAACATGACCATGGAAGGCAACACCATCAACACGATGACCTTTTTTACCGATGTAGATGGCGATATTTATCCCGAAAATGAATTACCCGAAAACGCGCGAAAACTCAAAGGCTTTATTTGGAGAGAAGACGAGCGCATCCTAGACCAAGAATGTATTTTTCCCGACGAAGAAAATATAGAAAACGAACGTTTAATCAATTTGCACAAAGCCGAACTGGCCAAAGAAAATGTGCCGATGAAAATTCGGAAGGAAACCCTAAACTACGACAAGAACAACCCCAAATCAAAACCCGAAGTAAAGTAATTTACACTGAATGGAACAGCCTATAAATCAAGATTTTTTACGCTACCAAGCCCAAACCTCGCCCTATCCGCTGGGCATGGAGGTGGCTTATGCAAAAGGATCCTACATTTATGACCAAAACCAAAAACCCTATTTGGATTTTGTGGCGGGCGTATCGGCTTGTGCATTGGGGCATCAACACCCGCGAGTAAATGATGCCATCAAAAAACAACTGGACAGCTACTCACACGTGATGGTCTATGGGGAATATGCACAAGGCCCAGCGGTGGAATATTGCAAATTATTGGCCCAACTTTTGCCCGAGCCGTTAAACAAAGTATACTTAGTCAATTCGGGAACCGAGGCCTGCGAAGGCGCACTCAAATTGGCCCGACGCGTGACCGGTCGCAAGCAACTCATTTCTTGCTACAACGCCTACCACGGCAATACCATGGGCGCGATGAGCGTGATGGGGTTTGAAGAACGCAAAACACCCTTTTTGCCGCTGCTTGAAGACGTCGATTTTATTACGTTTAATAATGAGGCCGACATCCAAAAAATTACTACCCAAACCGCAGGCATTATTTTAGAAAGCATACAAGGTGGCGCCGGATTTATACAACCGGAAAACGACTTTTTGCGCAAAATACGCCAACGTTGCGACGAGGTGGGCGCACTACTCATCATTGACGAAATTCAACCGGGATTTGGTAGAACTGGAAAACTATTTGGTTTTGAACATTTTGGCATTGTCCCTGATATTATCATTGTGGGTAAAGGCATGGGCGGCGGCATGCCCGTTGGTGCTTTTATTGCCAGCGAAGCCCATATGGATTTGTTGAGCCACAGCCCCAAATTGGGACACATTACCACCTTTGGCGGACATCCCGTAATTGCCGCCGCTTGTTTAGCCACCTTGCAAGAAATTACCGAAACCAATCTCATGGAACAAGCGCTCGAAAAAGAACAACTGTTCCGTTCGCTCTTGAAACATCCGTTGATCACCGAAATTCGTGGCCGAGGCCTCATGCTAGCAGCGATGATGCCCAGTGCCGACATAACCAACAAAGCCATTTTGGCCTGCCAAGAACGGGGCTTAATTTTATTTTGGCTACTCTTTGAAGGCAAAGCGATCCGCATTACCCCACCACTCACGATCTCTGAATCAGAAATTCAAGAAGGTTGTAAAATCTTGTTGGAGGTGTTGGATGAATTGGTTGTTCGTTGATCGATTTTCGTTAATCGTTAAATGTGTTTATGAAGTAAAAACATGATCTTAGCAAGAGTCTCTTATCTCTCATCTCAAAGTCTCTTATCTCTAACCCGCTCATTTGTTAATTATTTTGTTCACAACAATTCTCTAAACAGCCCGTTTTAGGATAAAGTAGCCTTACTTTTAAGGTGCCAACTAAAAGCTAATCTTATGCCTATAAGCGACGAAGAAGAAGCACACAATATTTCCTTGTCTCGATTTGAATCAATGCTGAAAACCAACAAGGTATTCTTTTTTGACTCAGAGGAATTTGAAGAAATTATCTTGCATTACTTAGATATTGGCAAAACTACTTTAGCTAAAAAAGCACTCAAATTGGCTTTAGATCAGCACCCACGATCCACCGGATTAAAATTGGTTCAGGTAGAAATGTTGATCTTCGAAGACAAACTCGACCAGGCCGAGAAAATGCTCAATGACTTGTATGCCATTGAACCGCAAAACGAAGAAATTTACATCCAAAAAGCCAACATTTACTCCAAACGTGACCAGCACGAAAAGGCTGTAGAGCTCCTAAAAACGGCCTTGCAATACACCGATGATTTTGCGGATGTCTACAATTTAATTGGCATGGAATATTTGTTTATGGACCAATTGGAATTGGCCAAAGAAAATTTCATCAGCTGTTTGGAAGAAGACTTCGAAGACCAATCGGCCTTGTATAATGTGGTGTATTGTTTTGAGTTTTTAGACCAAAACCAAGCGGCTATAGATTATTTGATGAACTACATTGAACAAAATCCCTACAGTGAAATCGCTTGGCACCAGGTGGGGCGCCTCAACTACGGGCTCAAAAAATACGAAGAAGCATTATATGCTTTTGATTATGCTACCCTTATAGATGAGGCCTTTTTGGGCGCTTTTATGGAGCAAGCCAAAACCTTGGAGCGTCTCAAACGTTATGATGAAGCAATAGAATGCTATACGCGTACCATTGAGCTGGATGATCCAACTTCATATGCCTTACTGCGCATTGGGAAATGCCATGAAAAATTAGGACATAAAAAATTGGCGCTTGAGTTTTTTACCAAAACAGTGCACGAAGATCCCTTATTAGACAAAGGCTGGATAGCCATTACTGATTTTTATGTACGCCAAAAAAACTTCCAAAAAGCGTTACATTATGTAAACAAAGCCTTACATATTGACAACCAAAACCGATTTTATTGGAAGCGCTATGCGGCAATTAATAAAGAATTAAATTTCTTTGAAGAAGCCGAGTTTGGCTATCGCAAAGCGGTAGAATTTGGCGATTACCAATTAGATACCTGGTTGTTTTGGGTAGATTTATTGCAATTTTTGGGCGAATTTGATAGCGCTATTACTACGCTTTTACAAGCTGCCGAATATTTCCCAGAAGCCTTTGAAATTGAATACCGCTTAGCCGGCTTGTATTATATGTTACTAGAAACCGAAAAAGGGCAATTTCATTTAAGCAATGGTCTTCGACTAAGCTTCAAAAACCACACACTTATTCAAGAACTTTTTCCGGTAGTTTGGTTACAAAAAAAAGTGCAAAATCAAATTAAAAAATACCCAACCCAACCCTAATTATTGCCTACACGCCATGCCGAAAAAAACAGTTGGATTGATGGGAATGGACCTGGCACACTCCTTTTCAAAAAAATACTTTACAGATAAATTTGCCGCCAAAGGCATTACAGATTTTGAATACGAGAATTTTCCGCTCTCTTCCCTTGCTGATTTCGAAGCACTTTGGAATCAAAACCCAGAACTGTTGGGCTTGAATGTTACCCTTCCTTATAAACAAACAATCATTCCCTATTTAGCCAAACTAAACTCCCACGCCAGAAGTATTGGGGCGGTTAATGTAATTAAAAAACGAAGCGACGGAACCCTAAAAGGCTACAACACGGACTACTATGGCTTTATGAAATCACTATTGCCTTTGTTGGAACCACACCATAAAAAAGCCCTGGTATTGGGCACAGGCGGAGCTTCTAAAGCAGTGCAATATGCGTTAAAAGAGTTGCAAATTACCTATAAAGTGGTTTCTAGAACACCCAAACGTTTGCAATATAGTTATGCTAAACTCACCAAAAGGGTTTTCACAGATTACCACATTATAATCAATTGCACGCCATTGGGAACCAGTCCAAATACAACTGAATTTCCGGAAATTCCCTATGAACTTTTAGGCCCACAGCATATTGCCTTTGACCTAATCTATAAAACTGCTTTTTTAAACAAAGCAAAAAGCCAAGGTGCTGTTATTAAAAACGGCTATGAAATGCTGTTGTTTCAGGCTGATGCGAGCTGGAAAATTTGGAAGAAATAAAAAAATGGTTTTACTAAGTATTTATGCTACTGCATTTTAACTGGGGGTTTCCGCAAATTTAACTGCTTGGCTTGTCGGTCAGCTTCTTGTTTTTGATAAATTTCAAATTGTTCCGGACTCAGCATCGATTTAACTTCTGCTTCTCGCTGAGACAACAAGATAATTTTTTTTTGCTTTTTTTCTTCTGGAGTCAATACACTTCTTCTCAATTCACCCATCAACGTAGCATAACGTTTTATGATTTCACGATAAGGTGTTTGTTGTTCTTTGCTAAGCATTAAGGGATCTTGCAACACCGGAACGGGTGCAGGACTAGTTGCGGGTTTTTCTTGAGCCGAAACAGTTTGCAAACTAACTAATGTAGATAGCATGAAAATAAAAAATACATTTTTCATAGGGATAGCTTGTAAATTTGAATCGCTAAGGTACAACTTCAATTAAAAATCTCCAATACTTTAACACCCTCAAAATTGAGTAAATAAAGCCAAGAAAATCAAGCCAGTAGGCCTATTTATAGTAGAAACCTTTTGAATATTAGTGTTGGTTTACTATCTTTCGCCCTCATATTAGTAGAAACCTTACACATGTAACGATGTTAGCAGAAAAGAATGATAACCTGCCACAAGCAGATGGAGAGCAAAACGAAATTCAATCGACTGAAATTCAAACAGAAGCAACTGAAAATCACGAAGAAATAACAGCTGATACTGCCGTAGAATTGGAAGAAACAGTTGAGGTTGAGGTTGAGGTTGAAAAGGATACACAACTGGAAGCTGTAGTTGCTGAAGTGTCAGAAGCTATCGAAACTCCGGTAGAATCCGATACAGAAAACATTGAACGTACAGAAGAACTACTTGAGGTTGAAACTGCTGTTGAGGAAGCTGTAGAATTGGAAGAAATTAGTGTTGAAACCGAAATAGAAGTTGCATCCGAATCAGTGGAAGTCCTTGCAGCACCCGAAGTTTCAACCCAGCACGACGCGGTGATTGAAGAAATTGCCAATGCCAACGCCGAAGCCAGTGAAGATGAGAGTGCACGTGCAGAAATTCCGATGCAAGATTACGAGACCATGACCTTGGAAGAATTGGTCGAAAACCTAGAAAGTTTAGTAGCTACCGAGGCTGTTTTGGCAATTAAAGACCATGTAGAAGAACTCAAAAAATCATTCTTAGCCCAATTCTATCATTTGTTGGATGAAAAAAAAGAAGCCTTTTTGGCCGAAAATCCAGATACAACAGAGGCTTTTCAGTACCAGCATCCGCTAAAACCAAAATTTGATCAATTATATACCCAATACAAAGCGCGTAAAAACGCCCATTTCAAAAATTTACAGACCAATTTAGAACACAATTTAACGGTTCGATTGGCTTTAGTGGAAGAACTAAAAAACCTCATCAACCCGCAAAACAACATCAAAGACACGTTGAAGCAATTTAACGATTTGCGCGAACGATGGAAAAATGCAGGTCCGATTCCCAAAGACAAATACAACCACGTGTGGAATAATTACCATTTTCACATCGAAAATTTTTACGATTATTTGCACCTCGATCGCGAAGCACGCGACATCGATTTTAAGCACAACCTAGAGTTGAAACTCAAAATCATAGCCCGTGTAGAGGAGTTGGTTCATGAAACTGATATTTCAAAATCATTCCGCGAATTGCAAGATTTGCACCGCATTTGGAAAGAGGACATTGGTCCAGTTTCTAAAGATCACCGCGAAGAAATTTGGACACGATTTAGCGAATTGACTAAGTTAATGCACGACAAACGCGAACAGTTATTTGAAGGTTATCGCGCTGTTGAAAGTACCAACTTAGCAACCAAACAAGCCCTCATTGCCGATCTTGAAGCCTTGGCCCAAGAAAAAGTAAATTCGCATGCGGCTTGGTTGGGACAAATACAAAAAGTTGAAGCGCTACGCAATGCATTTTTCACTGCCGGAAAAGTACCTGCCCAAGTAAACGAAGCTACTTGGACGCAATTTAAACAGGCGGTTCGTGCATTTAATGTGTTGAAAAACTCGTTCTACAAAGAAATTAAAAAAGACCAAACCGATAATTTAACCAAAAAACAAGCCTTGGTTGCGCAAGCCAAAGCCTTGGCCGAAAGCACCGATTTTGAAGTTACCACTCCCTTGATGAAAAAAATTCAGGAAGATTGGAAAACCATTGGCCATGTGCCCCGAAAATACTCGGACAGTTTGTGGACCGAATTTAGAGCCGCTTGCAACGCCTATTTTGAAACGGTTAAATCACAGAAAAAAGAAGAAAACGGAGAAGAAGTAGAAGCCTTCGAAAATAAAAAAGCCTACTTGGAAACCTTGCGTAGTTTTGAACTCACCGGCGTGCACAAAACCGATTTAGATGCCATAAAAGCCCACATCGAAGCATGGAAAAGCTTCGGAAAAGTTCCGTTCCCACGCCGTCACATTGAAGGTAAATTCAATAAAATCTTGGATGCCTTGTTTGAGAAACTAAGCCTCAGCAAAAAAGAGGGCGACATGATGCGTTTCACCAACCGCATGGATCAATTGTCTGATTCTAACGATACCAGAAAACTAGAAGGCGAAAAAATCTTCTTGACCCGCAAAATCGAGGAAGTTCAAGCCGAAATCTTTCAATTGGAAAACAACATCCAGTTTTTTACCAACACCAAAAATGCCAAAAAAGAAAACTCCATTGTACTCGAAGTACGTAAAAACATCGAGAAACACAAAGAAGAAATGGCTGTGTTGCGGGATAAGTTGAAGAAGTTGAGGGAGATTGTTTAGGTTTTAGGTTTAGAAGTATACTAAGAACTCTTGATGAGTTATGAGTTATGAGTTATGAGTTATGAGTTATGAATTATGAGTTATGCGTTTTTTTCTTACGACCGTCTTTCATCTCATATCTATCAGTCTATAATCTAAAACATAAAGAACTTCACCAAACTCCCCTCTCGAGAGGGGTTGGGGGTGTGTTTTAGGTTGTGAGTTATTTGTTCTCAGTTTTCGGTTTCAGGAGTATACTATGAAATGGTTTCGTTGGCGCAAAAAAACGTAAAGGAACGCTTGGCCGAAACGCTGTTGTACCTGGAAGATAATTTTGGTAGTCACCCGGACGGCTCGTTGCACATTCAATTGTCGCGCGAAGAACTAGCCGGTATGATTGGTACCGCTACCGAAAGCTGCATTCGTTTGTTGTCAGAGTTTAATAAGGCCGGCTACATCGAATTGACCGGCAAAAAAATCACCATTGTAGACAAAGCTAAACTGAAACGCATTTCAGAATAAGCGTTACAACTTCTTGGCCTCGTTCCAAAAAACATCCATTTCGGCTAAACTCATATCAGATAAGTTTTTGCCCAATTGCTCGGCTTTTTGCTCTAAATACTGGAATCGGCTGATGAATTTTTTGTTGGTGCGCTCCAAGGCATCTTCGGGATTGATCTTCAAAAATCGGGCGTAGTTGATGAGCGAAAACAACACATCACCAAATTCGGCTTCGAGCGCATCTTGGTTATTGGCCTGCACTTCGGCTTGCAATTCTTGTAATTCTTCTTGCACTTTTTCCCACACCTGTTGCGGTTCTTCCCAATCAAAGCCCACGCCTTTGGCCTTGTCTTGAATGCGGCTGGCTTTTACGAGCGCCGGCAATCCTTTGGGCACGCCCTCCAACACTGATTTTTTTCCTTCCTTGAGTTTGAGTTTTTCCCAGTTGCGCTTCACTTCTTCTTCGTCGGCGACTTGCACGTCACCATAAATGTGAGGGTGTCTAAAGATGAGTTTCTCACACAATTCGTTGCACACATCGGCGATGTCAAAATCCTGGGTTTCGCTGCCTATTTTGGCATAAAACACGATGTGCAACAACACGTCGCCCAACTCCTTTTTTACCTCGTTTAGGTCGTTGTTTAATATGGCATCGCCCAGTTCGTAGGTTTCCTCGATGGTGAGGTGCCGCAGCGATTCCATGGTTTGTTTTTTGTCCCAAGGGCATTGGGCACGCAAATCGTCCATTACGTCGAGCAATCGTTCAAAGGCTTGCAATTGTTGTTGGCGGGTGTTCATAGGGCTACTTTTTGGTAAAAAAAATCCTACCTCTGTGTGTAGAAATAGGATTTTTGATTGGTTTATGGGAACTATTATGCCTCTTTCTTAGGAGCTTTTTTTGGCGCTTTGGCTTTTTCTTTTTTCACTTCTTCTACCACCTGCTCTTTGATGTTTTCGGCGTTTTCAACTTTAGGTTCTTCTTTAGACACTAATCCTTTGGCTTGCAAAATGCCGTACCAGTTGATTACCTTTTTGATATCGGAAGCATACACGCGGTCTTGGTCGTAATCGGGCAAAATTTCGGTAAAATAGGCCACCAATTTGGCGGGATCTTCCTTGGCCGAAATGGCAGGGCCTTCGTTTTCTTTGATGGCAATGGCGCGCATTACCTCAACTAGCGGTTTCTCGGCAGTGTGCGTATACATCGAAATCTCAGACAACAAACTCACATTGCTGCGCAAACCAACCGTGATGCGTTTGCCATCAAGCAAAGATTCGGCTACAAAGCCAGTACGGGTTTGTACTTTTAAGGCATACAATCCGGGTTTTCCTGAAATCGCTAATATTTTATCTACATTCATAGTATTCTTTTTTTTGGAAGGACAAATATATTTATTGTTGGCAAATGCTGGCGTTTATTAACGGCCTTTTTTCCCGAAAATACGCATCTTGTAATCGGCCTTGGTTTTGCCTTCCATGATGTTTTGCAATTTCTTCTTGATGAGTTGTTTTTTAAGGGACGCAATTCTGTCAGTAAACAACACACCTTCAATGTGGTCGTACTCGTGTTGTATCACGCGGGCCGTGAGGCCGTCAAACACTTCGGTGTGTATGTTAAAATCTTCGTCTTGGTATTGTACCGTAATGCGTTCGTGACGAGACACGTCTTCACGCACATTAGGAATGCTGAGACAGCCTTCGTTAAAGCTCCATATTTCGCCTTCTTCTTTCAAGATTTTGGCGTTGATGAAGGCTTTCTTGCAAGTTTTGAGCTTTTGTTGCTCCTCGGGGCTCATGTCTTCGTCGTCGCTAAACGGCACCATATCAATCACAAACAAACGAATGGGCAAACCCACTTGCGGAGCCGCCAATCCAATCCCGTAGGCGTTGTACATGGTGTCAAACATATTAAAAATTAGCTCTTTCAGGTTGGGATAATCGGCAGCGATGTCTTCGCCCACTTTTCTCAACACCGGATCGCCGTAGCCCACTATAGGTAGTATCATGTTGTATGGAGTAGTTTTTTAATGCGGCAAATGTAGGAAAAAATGTGAAGAGAGAGTGCTGTGAAATTGTAATCTTAGGTGTATACTAAGAGCTTAGGTAGCTGTTAGCTCGAAGTGGGAAGTGGGAAGTTGGAAGTTTTTATAAGTATACTAAGAACTTCGGTAATTAATAATGAAAAATGAATAATTGAGGAAATATACTAAGAAAGGCTGATGGCTTGAAGTGGGAAGTTGGAAGTGGGGAGTTTTTATAAGTATACTAAGAACTTCGGTAATGAATAATGAAAAATGAATAATTGAGGAATTATTCAAAAAACAGCTAAGCGCTGTAAGCTGATTGCTTAAAGCACATTTATTTTCAGAAAGAAGTTTTATTATATTTGTCGATGCAAAACGAGTTAAAACATGAACTACACCTTGTCCTTTCAGGAAAGAGCCAAATTAGGTTTGGAACAGCTATCCAATCAATTGCCAGTTACCTTGACCATGGCGCGCAAACAAGCTCAACTGTTGAAAACGAAAAGCACTACAAAAATCAAGAAACAAAGAGTTTAGAAAAATACATTTCAGAAAATTCCCTTTGGATAGAAGTTAACCTTTCTCAATATGTGAGTGAAGGTGCCGAACAAAAAGTTTACCTCAAAGATGCAGAACACGTTTTAAAACTAAACGATAGCATTTACTAAAATTCCTGGAAAGATTATTTTACTAATTTATTACTTCACAATTATTTTTTTCCAGATACAGCCTACAATTTAATTGGTTTTACCAAAAACAACGAAATCTTATATGCCGTTGTTAAACAAGCGTACGTGTCTATTACAGAAAGTACAAATTTAGATTCCGTAAAATCTTTTTTGACGCAAAATGGTTTTATTAACAACCGAAATAACGATTATTACAATCCCGAATTGGGCATCATTTTAGAAGATTTACACGATGAAAATGTACTTACAAGAAATGGAGTTTTATACTTTATTGATACCGTATTCTATCTAACCGATACATTTTGGAAGTACGATTAGTTGATTTATCAAGTATACTATCAACGTCATTGCGAGGAGGAACGACGAAGCAATCTCATTCGTGCATTCGTGGTCAAATCTTTCAATCTTTAAATCCTTCAATCTTTAAATCTTTGATACTTTAAATATCCTAGATCTTGTAGCGTACCAAATAATCCTGCAACAGTATCGTAGCCGCAACCTCATCCAACAAAGCTTTGTTTTGCCGTTGTTTTTTGCGCAGGCCGCTGTCAATTAGGGTTTGCGTGGCCATTTTGGAGGTAAAGCGCTCGTCTACGCGCACTACTTCTTTGTCGGGAAACTGCTGCGCAAATTGCGTCACAAAAGCGTCAATGAGCGGAGCACTTTGCGAGGGCAAGCCATTCATTTGCTTGGGTTCGCCAATGAGTACCGTGCTCACGTTTTCGGCGGCAAAGTAGCGCTGCAAATAGCCCATGAGCTGCGGCGTCTCGACCGTGGTGAGGCCCGAGGCAATGAGTTGCAAATCGTCGGTAACCGCGAGGCCCGTGCGTTTGCTTCCGTAATCGATGGCAAGTATGCGTGACATTGTTTTTTTTTCAAAAGTATAACTTTAATTTAAACCGCAACCCAAGCAACAAGACCACAATTTTTGCCTTGATTGACCAAGCCGTAGTTTAAAAAATTGCCCTTATATTTGCCAAAACTTTTACAGATGAATTCCTTACAAACTACCATAGAAGCCGCTTGGGACAACCGAGCTTTACTCCAAGAACCACAAACCACAGCCGCCATCCGCGAGGTGATTGATTTACTCGACGCCGGAACACTCCGCGTAGCCGAACCTACTGCAAATGGGTGGCAGGTAAACGAATGGGTAAAAAAAGCAGTGGTGTTGTATTTCCCGATTCAAAAAATGGAAACGTTTGAGGTGGGCATTTTTGAATACCACGACAAAATTCCCTTGAAACGAGGGTATGCCGAAAAAGGCATCCGCGTAGTGCCGCATGCAGTAGCAAGGCATGGCGCCTACATTTCAAAAGGCGTAATTTTGATGCCGAGTTACGTGAACATTGGCGCTTATGTAGACGAAGGCACCATGGTTGATACCTGGGCCACCGTGGGCAGCTGCGCACAAATCGGAAAAAATGTACACCTGAGTGGTGGCGTGGGCATTGGCGGCGTATTAGAACCCTTACAAGCGGCCCCTGTAATTATAGAAGATGGCGCGTTTATTGGTTCGCGTTGCATTGTGGTTGAAGGCGTGCGCGTAGAAACCGAAGCCGTATTAGGTGCCAATGTGTGTCTCACCGCCTCGACCAAAATTATTGACGTGACAGGCCCTACTCCTATCGAAATGAAAGGCGTGGTTCCAGCCCGTTCGGTAGTGATTCCCGGCAGTTATACCAAAACCTTTGCCGCCGGCGAATACCAAGTGCCTTGTGCGCTCATCATCGGCAAACGCAAACCTTCTACTGATCTTAAGACTTCGCTCAACGACGCCTTGCGCGAGTATGATGTGGCGGTATAAGAAAATTATTATGAATAATTACATTATTTACCATGCTCATGGGCATTTAGATTTTTATAATGAGGCATTGTATTCTTTAATTTCTTTTTATAAATTTCATCCTAATAGCGATATAAAAATTGTTGTTTATACCGATAACATTCTATTTTTTGAAAAAATCCTTCCAAAGGAGGTTATTTACGTTCAAATCAATGTCGAGCAAATCAAGAAATGGAAAGGAGATATTAATTTTATTCACCGAGTAAAAATCAACATTATTCAAAACTTTACCACTAAGTTTAGAGGTAATTATTTGTATTTGGATACTGATACCTATTTTACTTCCAGTATCGATGCTATATTTAAAGAAATAGCGAATAATTCTCTATATCTGGAGAAATATGAAGGCGATTTGTTTGAAAGTAAAAGTCGAACGAAAAAGCCTATTGCAACATTTTTCAAAAATAACAATGCTTTCAAAACAGCAACAGACGAAAATCCAATCTACGTTTTACCTCCATTTTCGATGTGGAATGCAGGTGCTATTGGATTTAATTCAAACTATATAAATTTGCTTGACAAAGTGATGGCACTAACCGATACGCTATACCCCAAACTAAAATTGCACATTATTGAGCAATTTTCTTTTTGTTATTATTTTCAGAAGTCGAGACAGCCTTTAGTTACTGATGATTATATTGAACATTATTGGAATTTTAAAGAATTCCGTCCTATTCTAAATGAATTCTTCCTTTTTCACAAGGAAAAAGATCTGAATAAGTTGGTAAATTATATTGATAATATTAATCCACTCTATTTATCAAAGGAAAAAAGAGCATACAAAACCAAGTCTTTTGTTGAGAAAACATGGCAAAAATTAACCAAAGGAAAAAAATGGGGTATTCCTCCATACCAACTATAGGATGAAAATATTAGTCATACAACAAAAAATGATTGGTGATGTGTTGGTGAGTAGCATCATTTGCAACAATTTGCGAAAAGCCTATCCCGAAGCCCAAATTGATTATTTGGTTTACGAATCAACCAAAACGGTCTTAGAAGGCAATACCGCCATTGATCGTATTATATATTTTGAAGCCAAGCATCGTAATAGTTTTACTGCCTTTATGCGTTTTGTTTGGGGGATTCGCAGCGAAAAGTACGACCTGATTATTGATGCTTATTCCAAACTTGAAAGTTGGCTTATAGTATTGCTAAGTGGGAGTAAACGTCGTATTTCATACAAAAAAAGGGGACGTGAATTTTTGTACACCGACAATGTACCCTTTGCTTTATATCCAAAAACCAATATGGGCTTGGCCATTGAACGACGTCTCTCGTTGTTGCAACCATTGTGTCTTAATATTAAGATTGATCCGATGCCTAAGTTGTTTGTGACCAAAGCCGAACAAGATGCAGCCCAAGCGTTGTTGGAAAAACACCATGTAGATCGACGCAAAAAAACCGTGATGATTAGTTTATTGGGGAGCGAAGACATCAAAACCTATCCTCTGCCTTTTATGGCAATTGTAGTAGATCAGATTGCGCAAAAGGCAGATGTCAATATCTTATTTAATTATTTTCCTAGCCAAGTTGTCAAAGCAAAACAAATTTTTGACGCTTGTTTACCCAGTACACAAAAACAAATTTATTTTGACGTATTGGGCCATGACTTGCGCTCATTTATTGGATTGATGGATGCCTGTGATATAATAATTGGTAACGACGGTGGATCGATAAATATGGCAAAAGCCCTCAACAAGCCTTCATTCATCATTTTTTCACCTTGGATTGAACAAAAAATATGGGCGACTTTTGAGGATGGTCTCTATCACCAATCGGTTCATTTAAAAGAATTTTTTTTCAATTTATTTGAAGGTAAATCAGAAAAAGAACTCAAAAATAAAGCACTCGACTTATACCAAGATTTTAGTCCCGCACTTTTTGAAACTAAATTGAGTAGTTTTTTAGAGGCTACTTTGGAGCTTCAAAGTCCGCCAAATACGTTAGAAATCAACCCTATTCGATTGCAAATAAGCGCACTAATTATCACTTACAACGAAGAAAAACACCTGCAATCAGTATTAGAAGATTTAGATTTTGCCGACGAAATTATTGTTGTCGATTCTTTTAGTACCGACAAAACAGCCCAAATAGTAACTAATTTCCCTAATGCTACCTTTGTGCAACATGCCTTTGTCGATTATTCTTCACAACGCAATTTTGCCATATCGTGTGCTAAAAACAATTGGATTTTATTTCTCGATGCCGACGAACGCTTTACCCCCGCCCTAAAAGACGAAGTAATTGCTACGATACAAGGAAAGAAACCCAAAAGTGCCTATTTCTTTTATCGCACCTTTATGTTTCAGGAACAAGAGTTACATTACAGCGGGTGGCAAACTGACAAAATTTTTAGGTTGTTTCAAAAAGACAAGGCTCAATATACCACTGTTAGATTGGTGCACGAAAAGTTATTGGTACAAGGCCCAATAGGTAAATTAAAACATAAACTGATACACTTTTCTTATACTAGTTACCAATCCTATAAAGATAAAATGGTGAGCTACGGCAAACTTAAAGCCCGCGAAAAAACCAATTCAGGTATGTGGGCCACCCCTTTTCATTTATATTTGCACCCGGCATATAAATTTTTATACCAATACCTTATTCGATTAGGATTCTTAGACGGAAAAAAAGGGTTGATTATCTGTTACCTCAATGCTTTGAGCGAGCGTATATGTGCGGTACGAAGAATTGAGAAAAAAAGGTAAATCCTAAAGCCAATTTCTTTTTATTTCCAAAAAAATAGCCTTTGTTTGATTCGTTTTTTGCGAAAAAATGCCTTTTGAAATTTTTCGGTATACAGCCACAATAATGCATTGATTTCATCGGACGATTTGGAAGTGTATTTTTTAGCATAATAAACACTCATTTGTTCTATCATCTCTTTTTTTGGCGTGAGACGAGCTAGGTTTTTCATACGCAACTCAAATGGCATTTGATCGTGAAATTGCATCCGATTTAAATCAACCAAATAAAACTGATACTCCCCTGGACCCGTTTTGACAATTAAGGTATTGCCCGGAGAATGGTCTAAAAACTCCACTCCTTTTTCGTGCAATTCAAAACAAAAATGCATGAACTGTTGCAAAATAATCGCATGTTCGGGAAAATCTGGTATTTCAACCAATTCTCGAAAAGTTAAATCACATTGTAGGTGCTCACAAGCATAATAACTTTCTTGAATCCCCAAAAAAGAAGAATTTTCGCAAAAAGCGATAGGTTGCGGAGTTCCTATATTTTTTTCTAATAATATATTCGCAAATTCAAACGATCGTTGAGCTTTTGATTTCCTGAGATATTTATAAATGATTTGATTGTAAAAATTTGGTTTTTTAAACGATTTAATGTTGATTATTTTTCCGTCTAAATCGAAAAGTTTAATTTTATTTCGTTTACCGTCCCCAAAAAGTGTTCCTGTAGTTTCGTAGTTATTAATAAAAACATTAATTTCTGATTCTAAAAATTGAAAATACGGACTAAATAAATTTTTCATATCAGATATTGAACAATATTTTACAAATGTAGCTATTGAGTACTTCACTTCAAATAAATAATTTATTTTTGTGTTAATTTGAATTTTATGAATTACCCAAGTTCCAGTTTAATAGTATCTGTCTATAATCGCCCAGAGGCATTAGAATTATTATTATTAAGTCTATTAAATCAAACTGTTTTACCAAATGAAATAATAATAGCTGATGATGGGTCTGGTCAAGATATTGTGAATTTGATAGAAATTTTTAAAACAAAAATTTCCATACCTATAATCCACATATGGCATACAGATATTGGTAACAGAAAACCAACTATTTTAAATAAATCAATTGCTAAATCAAAATATGATTATATTATTCAGATAGATGGAGATATTATCATGAACAAGTACTTTATTGAAGATCATTTAAATTTCTCAGAAAGTGGGGTTTATTTATTTGGATCTAGGGTAAATACTCAAAAAACAATTCTTGAAAGTATTTTTAAAAATAAAACTTTGAATTTTAGTTTTTTTTCAAAGGGAATAAGAAGAAGAGGTAGAACGATTCGAATTCCTACACTTATGAATTTTGCCAAAAAAATAAATCGACGATCTTCAAAGCTTCGTGGATGTAATATGTCTTTTTGGAAAAAAGATTTTATAACCATTAACGGATATAATGAAAATTTGGTAGAAGCGTGGAGAGAGGATTCGGAAATGGCAGAACGACTACATAACTCTGGAATAATAGCAAAAAGGCTTAAATTTGCAGGGATTGCCTATCACCTTTACCATAAATCTCAAAGTCAGACTCTAATCAGTATAAATCTTGAAATAGAAAAAGAAACGATTTTAAAGAAAATCAAATATACAGACAAAGGAATAAATCAATATTTATAATATAGCCTTAAGATTAAAATGAATTAATAATTGTTATATAATTTAAGAAATCCCACTTTATTTATATTTTGAAATTAATAATCTTACTTTCATTACTTATTTAATTAAATGCTTAAACCATTGTCCGAAATTTTTAGAAATTAATTTAAAAGTACTGACTTTTAGATTTTCTGTCTTATGAATATATTCCTTTATATCATTAAAATCTTTTGATGGCAAATAACCTAACCTTTTCCACGCCTTCGGATTTAGGTAAAAAATATCCCTTAACTCTTTATAATTATCTCTATTTGCTGATTTCCATTTATCAAAAAATGAATCGTTAATTTCGTGACTATGTCCCCAATTTGCAAATTTATATCGAAGCTCATCTTCAGTTCTTGAAAGACATTCGTGAAGTAAAATATTATCTATATATATAATTCGCTCTTTAGTATTTCTTGCGACTTTATAATTTGGATAATTAGTAGCCAGCATAACCTTTGTAGGTTTGTCTATATATAACAATCCTTCATCTAGGTATTTATATATGTTTATTAAATAACCTGAAATTTGAATTGGGTGTTTTTCAGGATTTATTAAATAACTATCATATTTGCGCAATTTCATTATAAATTTTTCAAAGTCAATAAAAATTTCGTCGGCATCTATTTGAACTAACCAATTACCAACCCCCATTTTCAAAGACAACATATATCTTTCACGAGTATCGTTTGCAATTGGGGATAATTCAGGGATATAGAAATCATCTCTATATAGTGTGATTTTTTTATTAACATCAAATATATCAAGCCATTCAAAAAAAGACGCTTCAACTTCAAATTTTTGACCGGACCAAGTACGATAATCTTTGTCTATAGCGATAAAAATAGCATCCGCATCTTTATATACTGGTGGAATAGATTTTTTTAGTTTTTCATAATCATATGACATTAAAAAACCTACTTGAATTTTTTTCATAGTATTACTTTTTTACAAATATATCATTAAATTCAAACATGATATGAGAACCGTGGGCCACAACTAAATTATTTGGTCTTTTATATTATATAACTCTATGGTCTATCTTGATTTTCTTAAGATAAAAGCTTGTGGTTTTTAAACATTCTGATTTTATTTTACAAAGTTTATACTTAAAATTAGTTTCTATAAAATGCTTAGATAATATTAAACTATATTTGTAATAAACGATGGCTGTTTGGTGGGTTAAAGAACTATCTACCATTTAAATTATTAAGTTTTAAGATGAAGAAATTAACAGTAAT
>JAPLEX010000017.1 GCA_026390995.1 Flavobacterium sp. | reverse complement strand
TTTTAGAATATTGAGCTCATACCTGACAGCCACTGGCTGTCCTCCTCTTACTCTCAAATATCTCTAAAATCATAGTTGTATATTTTAGTTTGTATTACTATATTTTTATCTAAATAAATTTTTATCAAATACCATACGGATGGCATCGGTATGTCTACGTCGGTCTCGGGTATGACTTCCTGCTGCTGGTGCGGCATACGCTTTTAATGAAGCCAATCGCCAAGGCACCAAATCAAAGTTCATGAGCATAAAGCTGTATGCCCCCATGTTTTTGGGTTCTTCTTGTGCCCAAGCAAAATCATCGGCGTTGGGATACGAAGCGATCACGGCTTTCAATTGCTCAACCGGCAAAGGGAACAATTGCTCGATGCGCACAAAAGCGACGTCGGTTCGGCCTAATTTTTCGCGTTCGGCCAAGAGATCATAGTAAAATTTACCCGTACAAAAGGCTACCGTTTTTACTTGTTTTTTATCTGTAAAAGTATCGTCAATTACTTCTTGAAAACTGCCGTTGTATAATTCTTCTTGGGTCGAAACGCATAGCGGGTGACGCAACAAACTCTTGGGCGAAAATACGACCAAAGGTTTGCGGTAATTGGTTTTCATTTGTCGGCGCAACAAGTGATACAAGTTGGCGGGTGTGGTGCAATCGGCGACAAACATATTGTGACGGGCACACAGTTGCAAATAGCGTTCCATACGCGCCGAAGAGTGCTCAGCACCTTGCCCTTCGTAGCCGTGTGGCAATAATAATACAATTCCGTTTTGGTTATTCCATTTGTCTTCCCCACAGGAAATATATTGGTCAATCATAATTTGGGCACCGTTGGAGAAATCACCAAATTGGGCTTCCCAAATGGTCAACGTATTAGGCGAAGCCAAGGCATAGCCATAGTCAAAACCCAACACGCCATATTCTGACAAGAACGAATTATAAATGTTGAATCGGCCTTTACCTTCTTTGAGTTGTTGCAACAAAATCACTTCTTCTTCGCTGTCCTCAACTTTTACCACCGCGTGTCGGTGCGAAAAGGTTCCGCGCTCCACGTCTTGACCCGAAATACGCACATCATAGCCTTCGGCCAATAAGGTGCCATAAGCCAAGGTTTCTGCCGTTCCCCAATCAATGGCGTTGGCCTCGTACATGGTTTTGCGGTCGGCAACAATTTTAGAAATTTTGGAAATGAATTTTTTATCGGCAGGCAAACTAGACACTTGGTCTAGGATGCTGTCTAGAACTTTTTTGTCACAACGCGTGTCTACTTTTTGGAGCATCACGTCGTCACTCACTTGCACATATCCTTGCCATTCGTCTTGCATAAAAGGCTTAATGATGGTGAGGTCTTGTTGGCGGGAAGCCTGCAAATTTTCGTCCAAGCGGTTTTTGTATTCCGTTTCAATGGCAGACAAATAGGCTTTGTCTACAATGCCTTCAGCCATTAATTTATCGGCATACAAATCTCTTGGGTTTTGGTGCTTGGCAATGAGTTTGTATAAAACCGGTTGAGTAAAACGAGGTTCATCGCCTTCGTTGTGTCCGTATTTGCGGTAGCCCAATAGATCGATGAATACATCTCGTCCAAAAGTCATGCGGAAATCTAAGGCAAACAACATGGCGTGCACCACCGCTTCGGCATCATCGGCATTAACGTGCAAGACAGGCGATAACGTTACTTTGGCCACATCGGTACAATAGGTGGACGAACGCGCGTCTTGGTAATTGGTGGTAAACCCTACTTGGTTGTTGATTACGATGTGAATGGTTCCGCCGGTTTTGTAGCCGTCGAGTTGCGCCATTTGCACAATTTCGTACACAATTCCTTGTCCGGCAACTGCGGCATCTCCGTGCACCGCGATGGGCAATACTTTGGAGAAATCGTCTGGACAATGGTGGTCTTGTTTGGCGCGAGCAATTCCTTCAATTACAGCCCCAACGGTTTCTAAATGCGAAGGATTGGGTGCCAAATTGATGTTTATTTTTTTGCCCGATTGGGTTTGACGTTCTGAGGTTAATCCCAAGTGGTATTTTACGTCGCCGTCAAAATATTCTTTGTCGTAGTCTTTGCCATCAAATTCGGAGAAAATATCTTGGGTTGATTTGCCAAAAATATTGGCCAATACATTCAAACGACCACGGTGGGCCATTCCCATCACAAAATGCTCTACGCCTTTGTTGGCTGCGGCTTCAATTACCGCGTCCAAGGCAGGAATAATCGATTCCCCTCCTTCAAGCGAGAACCGTTTTTGGCCTACGTATTTGGTGTGCAAAAAGTTTTCAAACGAAACCGCTTCGTTGAGTTTGCCCAAAATGTGTTTTTTGGCCTCGGTGTCAAAGTGCGGCAAATTGTCGTTGATGTTTAATCGATCTTGCATCCATTGAATCACTTCTGGATTCCGGATGTACATGTACTCCACCCCAATCGATTCGCAGTAAATGCGGTTCAGGTGATCTAAGATTTCTTGGAGCGAACAGGAATTTAATTTTAATACTTTGGCGGCATCAAATACAGTCGATAAATCAGCGGATGACAAGCTAAAATTTTCGAGTGCCAAGGTAGGCGTATACACGCGGCGGTCGCGAACGGGATTGGTTTTGGTAAACAAATGTCCACGAGTACGGTAGCCGTCAATGAGTTTTAGTACGTTAAATTCTTTTTGAATTTTCTCAGAGCTGGCCGAGCTGCCTGCGTAATGAGCCAATTGGTCCCCAAGTTGTTCCTCGTTGTAGGTGGCCATTCCAAAGTCAAAGCCTTGAAAAAAGCTTCGCCAACTGGGTTCTACAGCATCGGGACTCTGGGTATATTGTTCGTATAAATCGGCAAAAAATTGCGTGTGTGCAGCATTTAAAAAGGAAAACCTATCCATATCGTATTGCGTATCCTGATTTGTAAAAATAGTCACGCAAAAGTACAATAATTGAAAATACCCGCGCTAATTTTTTATGTACTTTTATCGCCTAATTCCTTGATTTTTTTAGCATGAAAACTACATTCCACTCCATTTTTGGCACTCTTGCTTTGGTGCTTATTACTTTGGTTTTTACTCAACCCCTATGTGCCCAAGGCGGGCGATCTGGTTTTTGGGGCGACGTGCAATATGGCGGGGGCTTGGGACTAGGAATATCGCGTGATTACACCAACGTTTTGGTAGCGCCTAGTGCTATTTATCAGTTGAATGATTATTTTGCAACTGGTGTGGGTTTGCAAGGAAGTTTTGTGAATGCCAAAAATTACATTGGCAACTCCTATACCTGCAAAATTTTGGGCGGAAGTTTAATTGGTTTAGTGAATCCGATTGAAACGATTCAGCTTTCGGCCGAACTCGAAGAAATGCACGTGCAGCAAAATATTGCGCTCGATGGCGGTGAAATAAAAGATGATTTTTGGAATACTGCTTTGTTTTTGGGCGTGGGTTATCGTTCGGAGAACATTACCATTGGGATGCGATATAACGTGTTGTTTAAAGATACCGATGGGATTTATGCCGATCCGTATATGCCGTTTGTGCGCTTGTATTTTTAATTGTGAAAATTACTTGTCAAACGTGCAATCGAGTTTATCCCCAAAATACTTTCAAAATCTTGATAAAAAAAGCATTATAAACATCACTCAAAATAAATCAAGAGATTGATTGCACGATGATAGACAAGTGAATTATAGTAGAAGTTATATCGAAGAATCTGAGGCAAAAATAAAATTCAAATTTTATACCGCTTGATTTTTGGGCCCTGTTTTAGTTCAGATTTTTACTTTTTGAACTAAAAAAATTAATCGGTAAAAATTTAAATCCCCTGTTTTGTTTGGATCAAAGATCTACTAAGCCGAGTGTTTATAGGGGGGGTAAAATGTATCAAGGAATGTATTTTAAAATTACATTTTTGATAATTTTACATTTGTTTTGGTTTAAAAAACTTATGATTGTACATTTACCGGCTGATTTTTTTTCATTTAGCATATAAATATGGTATTGAGTATATCCATTACGGTTATTTTATTGTCTTTGTTGCTGCTTTATAATAATTTTTCTAAAAACAAAAATTCATTGTACATCTGCGGCAGCTTGATATGCATGAGCATTATTGCCATACTGCATCATTTTAGCGTAATAGAGCCGAACGTGTTTTGGATTGCCATCATCTCGGGACATAGCTTGCCGTTTGGGTTTTTAATTGGACCATTTTTATACTTCTACACCCGAAATGCACTTGCAGGAAAAATAATTCATCGTCCCACCGATGGCTTGCATTACATTTCGTTTTTGATTGTACTGATCTCCATATTTCCCTATTATTTTACCCCCTTTGACTACAAACTAAAGTTGGCCCAAATGCTTGTTGCTGGTGCCAACAACATGATTACGAAGATAAATTTTAGTTGGCTTTACCCCAGTTATTGGAATATTCTACTCAGGCCTGTGTTCCTTTTAACATACACTGTATTTTCAATTTATTTAATCTTCCATAAACTGAAGCAAAAAAAAATACCATTTTCTTTCAAAACGAGTGAATCCTCCCTGAAATGGTTGGTTATCATTAATTCTATTTTTTTACTCATTTCGCTGCTATATAGCATGTTGACGGCCAATTTTTTCCTGCGTTTTGTACAAAATAGAGAAGAGATTAACAGCTCTCCGTTTAGTTATCTTGTCTATGTGTTGATGTGCAGTTTACCTATACTGATGCTCGTTTTTCCAGAGATTTTATATGATGTGAAAAAAAACAAGCGCAGCAGCAAAAAAGCAGAGCTTGAACGGTATGAAAACCACGATGAATTGGTGAAAAAAGCAGATTCAATGGTCGAATTCATCAAAAAAGAGGCCAATTTAATAGATCCAAACTTCGGGGTCGACAGCATTTGCGAGGCATTGGCACTCACTAAGGAAGAAGTGAATTATTGTTTTAGCGTGATTTTGAAAACCAAATTGGCTACTCTAAAAAAAGAACTTAGGGTAGAGTTAGCCAAAAAAGAGCTACAAAACGGCATGTTGCAGTCTCATTCTATGGAAGGAATTTGGGTAAAAGCTGGATTTACATCCAAGACCGGTTTTTTTGTGGCATTCAAAGAGGTGACGGGACTAACGCCATTGGAGTATGTGAAATTGGTTGTTGAGGAAACAAAACCTGAGTAATTGCCAAGCAACTTAACTCGAATACTTGGCGCGGTACCACACTTTCTGCCATTCGCGTTGGAGTAAAATAAAAGAAACTTCCTCGGCCAACACCACCAAATCTGTACCGTCCAATTGTTTGATTTGCTCCTCGGGCACGTCTACGATGTATAATAAATTCAAATATTCGGCAAACTTGTATTGAATCAGGCGGTAAATTTTGTCGTGCAACTGCGCTTTAAGTTGCTGCGGCGCAATGTCTAAATCAAAATCAACGGGCTCGTTGGCCAAGGTAAAATCCTTGTTGAGTTGCACGATTAAATTGTGATACAACTGCTCGGACTCGGCTTGATCCAACAATTGTGCTGCCGAAATGGGATATTGAAATGACATGAGGTGGGGTTTACTTTATACCGTACGGCGCATTAAGTTTTGTGCGAAAGCGCTAAGCAGGTCTTTTTTGGTTTGGTCTACAGGCAAAGTATCAACCAATTCTAAGGCTTTTTGGGTGTACATTTCGATGGCGTCTTGCGTGGCGTGGCTGGCACCGGTTCTCTCAAACAATCGCTTTACCGATTCTATTTTATCGGTATTATCGGTGGGCTGAATGGAAAACAATTGCGCCAATTGCAATTTATCTTGGGGCTTGGCAAATTCCTTCGCCTTGAGGTACAAATAGGTTTTTTTGTTTTCGATGATGTCCCCACCCACTTGTTTGCCAAAGGTTGCCGGATCGCCAAAGGCATCTAAATAATCGTCTTGCAACTGAAAGGCCAAGCCTAAATTAAGTCCAAAATCATACAAGAGTTGTGCATTTTCTTCGGATGTTTTAGCAATGATGGCGCCCATTTTTAAGGCTGCCGCCACCAAAACGGCGGTTTTGTATTCAATCATTTTAAGGTACTCGGGCAAGGTCACATTGTCCCGTTGCTCAAAATCGACATCCCATTGTTGGCCTTCGCATACTTCTAATGCCGTTTTGCTAAACAAACACACCAACTGCTGAAATACTTCTGGCGGATAGGATTCAAAATACCGATAGGCCATAATGAGCATGGCATCTCCCGATAGAATTCCCGTATTAATGTCCCATTTTTCGTGCACGGTTTCGTGTCCTCGACGCAAGGGAGCAGCGTCCATGATGTCGTCGTGTACCAAGGAAAAATTATGAAAAACCTCGACAGCCAAAGCGGCCGGCAAGGCTTCTTGATACTTGGCCTCAAACAGTTCTGTGGCTAATAATGTTAATACCGGACGCAATCGTTTACCGCCCAAACTCATTATATAGGAAACCGGTTCGTACAAGCCTAGCGGTTCTTTTACTCGAACTTGATCGGCGGCATGCTGTGCAATAAATTCTTGGTATTGAGCGATGGAATGCATGGGTTAAATTTTTGGCTAATTTAAGGCATTCGTGTGGGATTCTCAAGACTGCAAAATGTTGAAACGTTAAAAAAAATAAAAACTTGGGAAACTATTTTTGTATTTAAAGTTTCCGGCGTAGTTTTGCTTCCGAATTTCAGGGTGGTTTTTGCACATTCCCCACACTGAATGCCCATTTCATGAAAGACAAAATCATCAAAACTGCCACAGAAATGTTCTTAAAACTAGGTTTTAAGAGTGTGACCATGGATGACATTGCTTGCGAAATGTGCATTTCTAAGAAAACCATCTACAAGTATTTCCAAAACAAAGAAGCCCTCATCGAAGAAGGAACCGAAGAAGTTCATCAGCGCATTCAACTCATGATGGACGAAATTGCAGCCCAAAATTTTAATGCCATCGCTGAAAATTTTGAGTTTCGAAAAAGCTTCAAAAAAATGTTCCAATCGGTGGATCACTCCCCAGCCTATCAACTTAAAAAACATTATCCTGAAATTTACCACAGCATGATGGCGATTCGACTCAACGAGTGCAACATCTTGTTTAAACAAAACATAGAAAAAGGCATCCGAGAAGGACTGTATCGCCCAGAAATTGACATTCCTACCACCGTGCAGTTTTATTATACCTTGATTTTTTCGATCAATGAAAACACGCTCTTAGAAAAAGAAGCCAAAGCACTCGAAGCCAAAGCACTGGAATACCACACCCGTGCCATTGCAACAGCAGCAGGGCTTATAGAACTCGACAAACACCTCAATAACTCTTTACTTTAATCCTACGATCATGAAAAAAACCCTGCTTATTGGTTTAATTTTAATTACCCGTGTGTTACAAGCACAGGAGGTTCCCCAAAACTATTCGTTTAGTTTGGACCAAGCCATCAGCCATGCTATTAGCCATAATTACTCGGCCTTGAATGCCAATCGCGATATTGCCATGGCCAAAAAGAAAAAATGGGAAACTACAGCCATGGGATTGCCGCAAATTAGTGCCGGATTGGATTACCAAAATAATTTTGAATTACAAAAATCGTTAATTCCTGCCCAGTTCTTTGGTGGACAACCCGGCGAATTTAAGGAAGTAGCTTTTGGCACTAAACACAACATGAATGCGCGAAGTACTTGGAGTCAAATTATTTTTGACGGCTCCTATATTGTGGCCTTACAAGCATCAAAAACCTATTTGAAATACTACGAAAATGCGCAAAAAAACACAGTAGTTTCGGTAAAAGAAATGGTGATTAACACCTATGGCAATGTGTTGTTGGCCGAAGAAAGCTTGGCCATTCTTAAGAAAAATAAAGCCACCTTGGAGAAAACCTTATTTGAGACCAACGAAATCTTTAAAAATGGCTTAATCGAAGAGGAAAATGTAGAACAACTGCAAATTACATTGGCAATAATAAACAGCAACCTCACCTACACCGAACGTTTAGTAGAAATTGCCCGAAAAATGTTGAAAGTTAGTTTAGGGATGGAACTCACTGACAGCTTGGTGCTCACCGACAAACTGGATCAGCTGAGTGTGGCCAACATGGATTTGGCTTTTGCTCAAACTGAATTTAAACTGGCCAACAACGTCAATTACCAAATGGCGCAAAACTTTAGCGAGCAACGGCAATTGGAGCTAAAACTCGAAAAATCTAAATACTTGCCGTCGATGTATGCCAACCTAAATTTTGGGTATAATGCCTTCAATAATCAATTTGCATTTTTTACCGAAAATCAAAAATGGATGAACTATTCAAACCTTGGGGTGAGCGTATCTGTGCCAATATTTAGCTCCTTCATGCGGAGCGCCCGAACACAACAAGCCCGCATAGCCGTTGACAAAGCCAACACCCAACTCAAAGAAGCCGAACAAAAATTACAATTGCAGTTTGACAAAGCCAAAAGCGACTACGAATTTAGCATCGAAGAATACAACAGTGCCAAAAATAACCTGCGCTTGGCCGAACGCATCGAGAAAAAACAAGCCATCAAATTTGCCGAAGGCTTGTCTTCGAGTTTTGAATTTAATGAAGCCCAACGCCAATTGTATATGGCACAGCAAAGCTATTTGCAATCCATGACCAACATTATCAACAAAAAAGCGGCTTTGGCCTCTGTATTAAACAACTAATCTAACTATATATCCCTCTAATAAAAACCTGATGAAAAAAATTATCCTGATCCCAACACTAGCCCTTCTTTTATTTTCATGTGGAAAGGCCGACAACAAAAGCATCGAATCAATCATCTCCTCCAACAATTCGGCAACCATTTCGGCCAAAAAAGCCGAATTGCAAGCCCAAATTACTTTGCTCGAAGAGGCTTTGTCCAAATTGGACACTGTGAAAGAAGAAGCCTTAGTGGGTATTGAACCGGTAAAAGACAGCCTATTTGCCCATTATTTAGCCGTGCAAGGAAACATCAACACCAAAGAAAATGTACTCATTCAACCCGAAATTCCTGGCGCCTTGGTAAGCTTGAACGTGAAAGCTGGGCAACACGTGAGCAAAGGACAAGTGTTGGGTAGAGTCGATGACGGCGGTATGAGCGAGCAATTGGCCAGTGTAGAAAACCAATATGCCTTGGCCAAAACCACCTTTGAGCGCCAAAAGAATTTGTGGAGTCAAAAAATTGGTTCGGAGATTCAATTTCTAAATGCGCAAACGCAAATGGTGAGCGCGCAAAAAGCAGTAGCCCAACTCAAAGCCCAATTAGGGAAAACCGTAATTAAAGCCCCTTTTTCGGGCGTAATTGATGAGGTATTTGTAGAACGCGGCGAAGTAGTGAGTGCCAACCCAAGAGGCTTAATGCGTTTGGTAAACCTCAACAATATGTATGTCTCTACCACGGTTCCCGAAACCTATATTGGCAAACTCAAAGTGGGAACAGCCGTAGAAGTAACATTAAGTTCACTAGGCAAAACCTATGTGGGAAAGGTTCGTCAAGTGGCGAGCAACATCAACCCGAGCAACCGTAGCTTTGGAATAGAAATTGCGGTTCCCAATAACGATAATTTATTGCGCCCCAACCAAGTGGCCAAACTTAAAATTACCGATTATGTAAACCCAAAAGCCCTTACTGTACCTTCGAGTAGCATTCAAAAAGATGGGCAAGGCAATCTATTTGTGTACACGGCAACAGCCATAAAAGGCAATACGGCCATCGCCAAAAAAACCATCGTTGTTTTGGGTAAATCATCCAACAATGTAACCGAGATTCTAAGCGGCTTGCAAGCCAAAGACCTTATTGTTACCGACGGGGCCAACGCCATTTCTGAAGGCATGAAATTGAATTTTTAATTAGCACACACCAGGCCTAAACCGCACATTATGGGACATAAAAACAAAGAATTTGGCATATCAACTTGGGCCATTAACAACCGAGTAACCGTCTATATCGTAACACTACTCATTGTAGTTACCGGGGTAATTGCCTACGTGACCATGCCACGGGAAGATTTTCCTGAGATTATTGAAAACAAAATATACATCTCCTCGGTGTTTCCTGGAAACTCGGCCGAAGATGTTGAAAAATTGGTAGTAAAACCGCTCGAAAAAGAAATTAAAAACATTTCGGGTGTAGAAAAAATCACCTCGAGTTCGTTTCAGGATTACGGCATGATTATCGTAGAATTTGCTGATAAAGTAACCATCGATGTTGCCAAAACCAAGATTAAAGACAAGGTTGATGTGGTGAAATCTGATCCCGATTGGCCTAATTTGGACAACGGAAGTAAAGTAGAGCCCAACGTGTTTGAACTCAACATCTCGGAAGAAGTGCCTATTTTGAACATCAACTTGCAAGGGAATTACACCACGCAGCAGCTTAAAAAATACGGCGAACTCATCCAAGATGACTTGGAAGAAATCGCAGAAGTAAAAAAGGTAGACATTTTGGGTGTAGACGACAAAGAGGTTGAAATTGCCGTTGACATTTTTAAAATGACCGCGGCGCAAGTCTCCTTTGACGAAATTCAAAATGCCGTGAAGTACGAGAACATGACGCTTTCGGGTGGAAACTTAAAAAGCCAAGGCTCCAAAAATAACATTCGTATCGTGGGAGAAATCAAAGACCCACAAGAACTCGAAAACATCATTGTGAAATCCTATGGCGGAACGGTTTACTTGAAAGACATTGCCACGATTTCGTTTAAAGAAAAAGAAAAAACCACCTATGCCCGAGAAAAAGGCACTGAAGTGGTGATGCTCAACGTGAAAAAACGTGCCGGACAAAACATGATTTCGGCCATTGAGCAAGTTAAAGAACGCTTAGAAAAAGCCAAATCATCGTATTTGCCTTCCAATCTAAAAATGGAACTCGCCAACGACCAATCGTCGCGGGTAGAGCACCAAGTAGACGAGTTGTCCAACCATATTATTTTTGGAATTATCCTGGTCATGATTGTACTGATGTTTACCATGGGCTTGCGCAACTCTTTGTTTGTAGGGGCTGCGATTCCGCTATCAATGTTGATGGCCTTTACCTTTTTGTCGGCCTTTGGACTTACGCTCAACACCATGGTACTTTTTGGTTTGGTGATGGGATTGGGCATGCTCGTGGATGATGGAATTGTGGTGGTAGACAATGTATTTGCCAACATGAAAAAAGGCATGACGCGTATAGAAGCGTCCAAAGTTGGAATTGGCGAAATTGCCTGGCCGGTAATTTCCTCTACGGCGACTACGCTGATGGCCTTTTTGCCTTTTGCGTTATGGCCTGGCACGATGGGTAAATTCATGAAATATTTCCCCATTACCCTTACCGTAACCCTCACTGCCTCTTTGTTTGTGGCGATGGTAGTGAATGCGGCAATGACCGGAGGCTCAATGGACATCGAAGACAGAAATGTGACTAAAAAATCGGCTAAAACTTACAGCATTGTGTTTGCATGTATCGCTCTCATTTTTGTGGTACTTGGTCACAGTTTCAACAGCACCTTGGCGAAAGCCATTGGCCATTTGGCTATTATTTCTATGGTGTTGATGTGGCTATACAAACTTAAAATCTACCAGTGGACACAAGATTTTCAGCATTCGTTTTTTCCAAAAATGGAAGAAAAATACAAGAATTTCTTGGCCATAATACTCACTGGACGAAAAGCGTGGTTTGCCTTAGTTGGTATAATTGGGTTGTTGTTTATCTCGTTTGTGTTGCTCGGGATTTTCCCCAGAAAAGTATTGTTCTTCCCCGAAAATATTCCCAATCAGGTGATTGCTTATATCGAATATCCGCAGGGAACTGACATTGAAAAAACCAACAAAGCCACCTTGTTTGTAGAAAAACAAGTGATTGGCATCTTGCAAAAATATGTAGATCCCAAAACCAACAAAAACTTCTTGGCCGAATCAATCGTGTCGCAAGTAGGCGTAGGTGCGGGTAATCCAAACGTCGATGCCGGATCGGCTTCTGAAACGCCCTACAAAGGAAAAGTGACCGTCAATTTTTCCGAATTCAAGTTTAGACAAGGCATCAATACCGCCGATATCTTAGAAGAAATTCGCGGCAAAGTAAAAGGCATTGCCGGCGCCAGTGTAACGGTAGAAAAAGACGCCAATGGTCCGCCAGCGGGTTACCCGATTAGTATTCAGCTCACGGGTGCCGACTACGAACAAATGCTCAAAGAGGCCGACAAAATGATTGCCTTTATCAATGCCAAAAATATTCCTGGAATTGAGAAACTCAAAGTGGACATCAACAAAGAAAGTCCTGAGTTGGAACTCAAAGTAGACCGCGTGGGTGCCGGAAGTTTAGGTGTGTCTACCGGACAATTGGGCTTTAATTTGCGTCGTTCCTTGTATGGTCAAGAAATTTCTACCTACAAAGAAGGAAATGACGATTACAACATTACCATGCGCATGCAAAATGACCAACGCAACAACGAAGATGTGTTGTTCAATCAGTCGCTCACCTTCCGCAATCCAAATAACGGACAAATGATGCAGGTGCCTATTTCGGCCATTTCAGCTACCGAAAAAACCACTACCTACAACCAGATTAAACGCAAAAACCAAAATCGCATCATGACCATCTACTCCAATGTGCTCACGGGCTTCAATGGAGATGCGATTACCAAACAAATCCAAACCGATCTAAAAGGCTATTCGCTACCTAAATCGGTTAGTTATTCATTTTCTGGCGTGCAAGAAGAACAAGGCAAAAACCAAAGTTTCCTGATGTATGCCTTATTCTTGGCCTTGGCAGGTATTACCCTTATTATTGTGCTGCAGTTTAATTCAGTTTCTAAAACACTGGTTATTTTGTTTACCGTATTGCTTAGTTTTAGTGGTGTATTTTATGGCTACGTGATTGCCAACATGGATTTTGTGATCCTCATGACCATGATGGGCATCATTTCCTTGGCCGGAATTGTGGTGAAAAACGGAATTGTACTCATGGACTTCTTTGTGTTGTTATTAGACAAAAAAGTGATTGACAACCAGGTACAAAGCCACGACGATTTATCACTAGAAGACATCAAAGAAGTAATCATCGAATCGGGTAAATCCAGATTGCGTCCGGTATTGCTCACGGCCTTGACGGCGGTGTTGGGGTTAATTCCGTTGGCCATCGGATTGAATTTTGACTTCTTCTCTTTGATTACCGAGTTTAATCCGCATTTCTTTATTGGCGGCGACAACGTGATGTTCTGGGGACCTTTGGCCTGGACCATCATCTTTGGACTCACCTATGCCACCGTGCTCACTTTAGTAATGGTTCCGGTAATGTTCTACTTGGTGAAACGCACCAAATATGCCCTACGTGCACGACGAAACTAAGTTTATATTATAAAATTAAAAAAGAGTGTATCCATTGGTTACACTCTTTTTTTTGTCTTGCTTGGTTGGCAATGAATTTGTTCTAACACAAGCTATTTTCCGTTGAAACCCGTCATGGTAAATTCTAATCCGGCGGTGCCAAATGACTTGATGGCTTCGCTGGCCAATTCCAATCGTTCGGGCAAAGCAGCTAGCTCAGACTCGCCCCATTCGCCCAACACATAATTTACTTGTTGGCCTTTTTTGAAGGCGTCGCTAATGCCAAATCGGAAGCGCGCATACTCATTGCTATTCAATACCAAATTGATGTTTTTTAGGCCATTGTGTCCGCCGTCACTGCCCTTGGGCTTGATGCGAATCGTCCCGAATGCCAAATTCAAATCGTCGGTGATCACCAGCACATTTTCTTTGGCAATTTTTTCTTTTTCCATCCAATACTGCACCGCTTTGCCACTTAAATTCATGAAGGTATTGGGCTTGAGCAACAAATAGGTACGGCCTTTAAACTTGTATTCGGCCAGGCTGCCCAACTTTACGGTCTCAAACGAAAGCGCTTCTTTTTTGGCCATAAAATCCAAGATTTTAAAACCAATGTTGTGCCGCGTATTTACGTATTCGGCCCCAATATTGCCAAGGCCAACTATCAAAAATTTCTTCATGGGAGCAATCGTTTCGGATGGTGCGGTGTTGCTAAACAAACGGGTAAACCAATTCATGGCGCAAATGTAAAATAAAAAGCGCACAAAGTTTCGGCAAAAAAAAAGCACCCGTAAAAACGAGTGCTTTTGTTAGTAGCCGGAATGAACTTATTTTTTCTTTCCTTTTGCTGGTGCTTTGGCCGCTTTGGCTGCTTCTTGAGCTGCTTTCATTGCCGCACGTGAGATCTTCACTTGACAAACCACCGTGTTTTCTGGGTGCATCAATTTGAAGTTGTTGGCCTCAATTTTGGTTACATACAACTTGTTCCCCATTTCTAATTCTGAAATGTTGGCTTCAATGAAGTCAGGCAAGTGTTTTGGTAAGGCTTTTACTTTTAAACGACGTTGGTTTAAACGCAATTCGCCTCCTAGTAATACACCTGGAGAAGTTCCCACAATTTTTACGGGTACTTCCATCGTGATTTCTTTGCTTTCGTTCAGTTGAAAGAAGTCAATGTGTAAAATTTTGTCCGACACCGGGTGTACCTGAATGTCTTGCAAAATTGCATTGTAGGTGTCTTTTCCTAACTCAATCGCTACGGTATGAGCGTTTGGAGTGTACACCAAGTTTTTAAATGCAATTTCTTCTGCTGAGAAATGTACTGCTTGATTTCCTCCGTATAACACGCAAGGAACCTTTCCAGCATTACGTAAGGCTTTAGTCGCAACTTTGCCCACGCTTTCTCTTTCTGATCCTTTAATCGTAATCGATTTCATTGTAAAAAAATTATAGTTATTAATAAAAAATACGTTGTCGGTTGTCGGTTCTCTGTTGTCAAGTTATTCGAACAGCTGAACCAAGCTTTTCATTCAATTACATTAAAAATTTACCGCTAATGGAATTGTTGTGTTGTACCATGTGCATTACTTCGGCAAAAAGCGGGGCACAACTCACCACTTTTATTTTGTTGGATTCTTTTTTGAGCGGAATCGAATCGGTTACGATGAGTTCCAATAACTTGGAATTTTCGATTTTTTCATAGGCACTACCCGATAAAATCGCGTGTGTACAAATGGCTCTAACACTCAAGGCTCCTTTCTCTATCATCAAATCAGCGGCCTTGGCCAAGGTTCCTCCCGTGTCAATCATGTCATCCACCAAGATGACGTGACGTCCTTTTACCTCTCCGATTAATTCCATCGAATCAATCACGTTGGCAATTTTTCGTTGTTTATAACAAATCACCACATCCGATTCCAAATACTTGGAATACGCATAGGCTCTTTTGGAACCTCCCATATCGGGCGATGCGATGGTTAAATTTTCTAATTTCAAACTTTTCACATACGGCAAGAAAATTGTCGAAGCAAAAAGATGGTCTACCGGTTTTTCAAAGAACCCCTGAATCTGATCGGCGTGCAAATCCATGGTCATAATGCGTGTAGCGCCAGCTGCATCAAGCAAATTGGCTACCAACTTGGCTCCTATCGGCACCCTTGGTTTGTCTTTACGGTCTTGGCGCGCCCATCCAAAATACGGAATTACTGCCGTGATGTGTCGGGCCGAAGCTCGTTTTGCCGCGTCAATCATGAGCAACAATTCCATCAAATTATCTGCCGATGGAAAGGTAGAGCAGACGATAAACACGCGTAACCCTCGAATCGATTCTTCGTATGACGGCTGAAATTCGCCATCACTGTAGGACGAAAAGGTTACTTTACCTAGCGGAACGCCGTATTCTTTGGCAATTTTTTCGGCCAAATAAACACTTTGCGAACACGCAAAAATCTTTGCTTCTGGTTCTAGGTGTGACATTGCATTCTGTTGTTAATGTACGCTGCGCTTAGTACCCGGGTGCACGCTCAAAATCGATCGTTGCAGGAGGTAGATAAATGCCTCGGTTGTAGTTAGTTAGTTGTGTGTCGTATTAACGAGGTGCAAATTTAGGAATTAAATCGAAGTGGGAAAGGAAAAAACGGAGTATTTTTTTTAGCGTATGTAAGTATTTTTTTTACATTTGCAGCGTGTTAAAGGAATCTGTTGCAAAACAGATTTTTGCGATAAAAGGATTTTTCCTTTTTTCGTCTGCTACGCCCGGATGGCGGAATTGGTAGACGCGCTGGTCTCAAACACCTGTGGGAAACCGTGCCGGTTCGACTCCGGCTCCGGGTACTTAAAGCTTCTAGGAAACTAGAGGCTTTTTTTGTGGATAACAGTGCAAAATGCTTTTAAAAAGTTGCTTTTTGTATTTTCTATAAATCGATTTCTGATAGTAGTTCCGACATCTTAACGCCCATTGCGGAACAAATTTTTGAGAAGATATTGATAGAGAAGTTTTGTTTGCCATTAAGAATTCTGCGGATACTTTTCTCGTCAATGTCACAAGCAGATGCAAACTCCAAATTGTTCCTAAACTTGGCTTTTGCTCTATTATTGATTAACTGACCTAGCTCTACTAATTGTTCTTCTGACATAGGTCAAAATTCCATTAATACAACCGCACCTCATCGGCATATATGCCGAACGAATAAAAAAAGCTTATATTTGCAAAAACATTTTATACTTTTGAAGTCTAATTACTTAACATAAAACCAAATGAAAAAAATAATACTTTTATTAGCGATAGGTGCCTCTTTAACTACCCAAACACTTTTTGCTCAAGATTCTTTTAACTGGCAACAGATTTCAACGGCTAATGATAGTTATACAAGAATTGTAAAAACTAATGATGGTCAATTTCTTTGTGGGGCACAATTTAACAGTATTTTGTATAGAAGTACTGATTTAAGTTCTTTTGTTCCCCAACAATCAAATTTAAATTCTCATAATTTGGCTTTTGGAAAAGATAATAATGGAGGTTTATATTTTGGAACAGGTAATAATGGTTTATTCAAATCAATCGACAATGGTAATAATTGGATTTATAATGTTGCAGCTGGATTTGGTTGTGGTGCTTTAGATTTCACATGTGATGCAAATAATAAATTATTTGTTAGTATTGGTGGTTTTTTACGTGGACTTTACGTTAGTTCTGATAATGGTACAACCTGGTCTAACTCATATTCTGGAATTGATTTTTCAGATATAGAAGTTAATAATGCTAATAATTTAGTGTTAATTACTAGTGGAGGATACATTTGGTCTTCACCGACACAAAATATTTCTTGGAATGAAATAACAGGTCAATCTTTTAATAATAATGTTGTTATGGTTAAAAGCTTGGGTAATGATATTTTTGTTTTCACAAATAATGGTTCAATTTATAAATCAACTAATGGCGGAATTAACTGGATTTTATATTCACAAATACCTATATTAGGAGTACCGTCAAATTATCTTAATGATGCCATTATAAAGAATGATGGTATTTGGTATGTTGGATTAGATAGTCAAGGTGTTTGGAGAAGCGTTGATTACGGAATTACTTGGCAAAATATAAATCAAGGAATAACTGGAAATTTTAGATATTTGTTTTATGATATGCCAAATGTTGTTGTTACAACAAGTACAGGTATCTTTAAGCTTTTAGAAGCCGAAATAGGATGTAATACATTGGTAATTAACACAGGTGTTCTAAGTTTAAATCCTCCAACTTATTTTAGTTCAATAACAATTTACCCCAATCCAGCAAACGACCAAGTTACTATTGATTGCGGCAATTTAGCCAATGTTACAGGATGGAGTATTAAGATAACTAACATGCTTGGTCAAGAAGTGTTTAACGCACCTATGAACACTCAACAATATGTGGTTCCATTAAATTCATGGACTGGTCAAGGCGTTTACTTTGTTCGCATCTATGACGCATCAAACAACCTAGTTAATACTAAAAAGATTATATTGCAATAAGTTTAGTTAAGTTAAAATTGAGCCACAGGAAACTGTGGCTTTTTTGTTAGCAGCAGGTAGGCATAGTGTAATCGTTTTAAATCAACTATAAAATGATTCGACAACTTAATAGTGAAGGGTACAAATAAGCTCCTTTTAGGAGCTTATTTTAGTTTAGGCGCGAGTCAAATTTCATATTTGACCGGCTCCGGGTACAAAAACCTCTTCGAAAGAAGGGGTTTTTTTTGTTTAATGAAAAACTGTACCCTTTTCTTTTAGATAAAAAAGCAACCTATAAGGTTGCTTTTAATTAAATTTTCAAGAATTTAAGCTATTATAATTCAAAATAAATCCATCTACATTTTGGTTTTATATTAAGTCGATATATTTATTCTCCATAACATATTTTCTTATCAGTTTTTATCTTTCTGATGTTCCAATTTTAATCTTTTGACCGTATTGGCCATACTCATAAACGTCGTAGCCTCCATTATTATTTTTTTCGTATGTTCGAGTTTTTTCTTTCTGGCCATATTGGCCATATTTATAAACGTCAGTACCGCCATTGTTGTTTTGTTCAGAAGTAGAAGCTCTTTGTTTCTGACCATATTGCCCATAGGTATACACGTCAGTACCACCATTACTGTTTTGTTCAGAAGTAGAAGCTCTTTGTTTCTGACCATATTGTCCATAGGTATAAACGTCAGTACCACCATTATTGTTTTGTTGAGTTGTAGCGGCTCTTTGTTTCTGACCATATTGTCCATAGGTATAAACTTCAGTACCACCATTGTTGTTTTGTTGAGTTGTAGCGGTTCTTTGTTTCTGACCATATGTGCCGTAATTGTAATAATTTATTTGCCCATAAGATAGCCATTGAGAACAACACTAAAAATGTTGTTGTAAAAAAAGTTTTTTTCATTTTATTTATTATTTAATTCTTGCTTACTCTATGAAGTTTTCGGCTACCCTTTTTTAATTAATTAAAGAAACAATTTTACCAACCGTCAGTTTTCTTAACCGAAGAAACAATGTTCTCCATTATTGATTTATTTAGATTATTAAAATAGACTGCTATGTTCGGATAATATTTATAAACAGAATATAATTCTCCATTTTTTTTATAATATTTTTTTAAGTCAACAATTTCAACATCATACCAATTTCCTTGCCCTAATTGTTTAATACCAATTAAATCAAATTTATATCTTCCATCTTTAATTGAGATTTCAATTTGGTATTTTGCAGTATAACACATTTTACCCATACCATTTGCGCAAATTAGATCATCACTTGCTCCTTCAAACCTAACGTATTCATTTTCGATAGTTGAAAGAATAACTTCATTTGGGTTTTTATAAGTGATCTTGATCCACTCCATTATCTTTTTATAAATTTCGGGAGCTGTTTTACCTTCTACTGGAGTAACAATAAAATCTGTCATTCCTTTATCCGAAGTAAATGTAAATTCTGTTTCTTGAGCATTTGAGAAGAAACATATTAACATCAATATTACTAACATTGTCTTTTTCATAATTTACTATTTTGTTAATTTATTTTTTTCCAAATAATTTTAAATATTGTTTGTTAGTAAAATATGGGAAAATACCTACTATTCCGGCGGTATCCGTGTATGCAATAGTAGGGTAAATTTTACCTAACATCGAATCATATTGAATGTATAAACTTCCTCCGTCTAATGGAAGTTTAACCGTGTAACTATCTCCTTTTTTTGCATTAGGATCTTCTTTTGTAAAAATAGAACTAATCGCTTCAAAGTCTTCAATAGAAAAAATAAAAGATTTTAAATTAGTAATAGTTTTGTATTTGGCATCATTAAAAGTAAGTGAATAATGTGTTGAATATTTATCTAAAGATGCCATAAATGCACCCATTGGAGCAATTTTTCCAATTAACACTGGAGTTTCATTTTTCTTAATTTCAATTTGAGAAAATGAGACACTTGATGTTAACACTAAAACGATTAATAAGATTGTTTTTTTCATAATTGTTATTTAATAAATTTCGAAAGTTCTTTTTTTTGAGTATCATATTCATCTTTACTTATCAATTCCAAGTCAAGTTTTTCTTTTAATCCTTTTAATTTTGAAATCGCTTCTTCGCTAGTCATTGGCGCATTAGGATCTATCAACTCCTTTGTAAGTAAATTATAATCAATTGAAGTGATGCTGATTTCAGAACCTAAACAGGATAATACTATAAAAGGCATAGCAATACCTAATGATTTTCTTACCCCTATTTTTATTATTGTACATTCCGCACCACTCCAATTGTGCCCGGGCAATCTTAAAGTTGTAACAATGTCTGTGGATGGAATAATTGTGGATAAAGCATCTACTCCGTAAACACCCAAAAAATGAGTGTTTTCAAGAGCGCCCTGAATTTTTTGGGGCATTCCTAATTTAAATTTATCTCCTATTTTATGAATATTACCATTGTAATCCTTAACAAAATTAAATGTTTGTCTATTTTCAAATTGCTTACTAAATGCTTTCAATGCTTTAATATCTGTTCCATTTGAATAATATGTTGAAATGTTTAAAGTATCTTTTTGAGCATTTGAGTAAAAGCTCACAGCCATTAAAAGGACAATTAGTGTTTTCTTCATTTTTTATTTTTTGAATTAAATGTTAATGCAGATTGAAACAATAAAATATTCATAGGCTAAACTAATTTATTTGACTGCAACTAGAATTCAGTTTGAAATTAAAATATTATTTTCTAAAAAATCAAGAATTGGATTTTTAGAATGTTAATTACTTATGGTGTCAAATAAACAAGCAAAAGAGCGAATTTTTGTTTCTCGCAAAGACGCAATCCCGATAGCTCGGGACGCAAAACTATCTAACTACATATAGTAGCCTCTCTCGCAGAAAAATCAAAAATCACAAATCAAAATTCAAAAATCGTTAACCCCATCCGTGCATTCGTGGCTAAAAGCTAAAAGCTAACAGCTGACAGCTAACAGCTGACAGCTTTCAGCAAACAGCTGTTCTTAGTATACTTCCCAAAATCCCCTCTTGAGAGGGGGCTGGGGGTGTGTTTTTTGGGCTGGGAGTTGGGAGTTTTTTATCTTTCATCTATCCTCTTTTATTCTTTTATCTAAAAAACAGCTGTACATTCGTGGCTAAAAGCTAAAAGCTAACGGCTAACGGCTAACGGCTGACAGCTGACAGCTAATAGCTTTCAGCGAACAGTCATTTTTTTTGCTTTTAGCGCACAAACCCCCGCGTATAAACCCAAGGCAAGTAGCGCCCCTATAGTGTTGCGCAATTGGTCATCAATACTTGCACTTCTGCCCGCCACAAAAAATTTCTGAACAAACTCTAATACTACACCAGCAGAAAAACTTAGGAGAAAGGCAAACCAATATTTTTTGGGATGTAAACGAAAAAAATGCAATAGCGATAAGGTTAATATTAAGTAGCATAGCACATGTGAAATATCAGAGAAATTGTCCAAAAGTATATTCGTTGCAAAATAACCTTCTTGATTTGGAATTCTTTTTTTGAAAACAATGTGGCTGTTAGCGCCACACATATTTCCCAGCAATGGAATTTTATTGGCGGTTTGCGCATCAATGGTTTTTATCCCTCCCGCTTCGTATGTTGCTCCCCAAGAGGGATTTCCAAAACTAAAATAGCAGTCGGATGTTCCGTAGGAATACTTTCCTTTTCCGTCGTAATAATATACTGCTAAATCACCTGCTATTTGAAAATTGTCTCCAATTTTGGGCATTTCGTGGTAGACTTTTTTTCCCAAATCAGACTCGTAGGGGATGCATTCCAAATAGGCAATTACACCCAAGATGAGTAGCGGGTGAATTACAACTAACTTGAATTTGTTTAGCATGATACGTTGCTTAGCTACAACAAGCCCAGCAAAAGCTGTGGAAATAAGCCCAACGCAATCGTAAGTAAGGCTGCGTAAATCGCCACCGTATACAACAAAACAGGCGTGCCCGTTCTAGTTTCGTTGCACGCTAATAATCGAATTGATTACGGCGGCAATAACTACAGCCAGGAAGCCTGATGCTATCGTGATGTTGAACAAACCCAACTTGGCGAAAAATCCAGCAAAAATTGGGATTCCAGCCATAGACAGCAAAGAAATAGTCATTACAGCGGCTAGTGCAGGATTGGTTTTACCCAAGCCGTGAAAGTTTACATAATCTTCGTTTTCTCGGTTTTTGCATACATATAGCACGACTGTAAATGCGCCAATCCCCGCAAATGAATAGGCCGCGGCATAATAAAATAAACTGCCTGCTGCGGTTGATAAACTCAACAAGGCCATCAACATGAATCCGGCATGCGAGATTCCAGAAAAAGCGAGCATCCGTTTTACGTTTTGTTGTTGCAACGCCATAATGTTACCAACGGTCATCGAAGCGACTGAAATAATGGCAATGGTAGTGTTAAAATGGAAGGATAATTCGGGGTTTAATACCACCAATAATTTATAAAAAGTGGCCATCGCCACTACTTTGGCCAAGGTACTCATGGTAGCGGTAGTCAAGGCAGGCGAACCTTCGTATACATCGGGCGCCCAAAAATGAAACGGCACCGCTGCGATTTTAAATAACATGCCAATGCACATGAGCAAAACCCCCACAAAGAACCAGCTGGGCAATTCGGCCGAATGCGATAATTCGGCAATTTCGGCCACATCAAAGGTGCCCATCGCCCCGTAGATTAAACAGATGCCAAACAACAATATCCCCGAGGCAAACGATCCCATCAAGAAATACTTCATTCCGGCTTCGTTGCTTTTCAGGTTTAATCGGTTGCTGGCGGCCAAAATATATAATGAAATAGAAAGTACTTCGATGCCCAAGAAGAACATGGCCAAGTTGCCAAACGACACCATAGCCACAGCGCCAGACAACATAAATATTTTGATGGCAATAAAATCTGAAAGTTTGCTGGCTTGGTTGTCATAAAAATGATGACTTAAGGCCACCAAGAAAATAGTCAATACAATAAATAAACTCGAGAAACACACTGAATAATTTGACACGACTACCATGTTGTTGTAATAGGCCGCAGGTGCATTATAATCGAGCACAGTGAGGCCCAATATGCCTAATAATCCCAACATCGTAAAGGGGATAATCGCTTTTCTTAGGTTGAGAATCTCCAACAACAGCGTTAAAATTCCTAATCCGATAACGGCAATTAATGTATTCATAGGTGTGTTATTTTAGTGACAAAAAGAGGCGCATTGATTGGGCATCTTCGGTATTTTTTTCTTATTCTATATTTATTGTAAACGCTTTACAATGATTTCCAAACTTGGTGTAATCAGGTCGTTGATGGGTTTAGGATACAACCCAAAAAACAACAAAACGGCCACCAAAGCGACCATGGTGATGCCTTCTGTGAGGCTGATGTCACAAAAACCTTTGGCATTGGTTTGGCCCAACATAACGTGTTGAAACATTTTGAGCATGTAATAGGCACCCAATATAATCGTTAAACCACCCAATAGTGCAAACCAAATGTTACAGGTAAACAAACTGTACAAGACCGTAAATTCACCCACAAAATTGAAGGTTGAGGGCAAGGCAACCGAGGCCAACACCAACAGCATAAACAAGGACGTAAATCGCGGTGCTTGAGCCCGGATGCCACCCATTTCTGAAATGGCATGGGTTTGGTAACGGCGATAGATTACTTCGGCGGCCAAGAACAAGCCCACTACCACAAATCCGTGCGCAATCATTTGCATCACAGCGCCACGTAACCCATCTAGGCTCAAAGTATAAATTCCTGCCGCAATGATGCCTACGTGTGATAAAGAAGAGTAAGCCAATAATTTTTTGAGGTCTTTTTGACGCAAGGCTACGATAGCCCCATAGATTACGCCCGCCAAACCTAAGCCAATCCACCAATTTTTATATTCGATGGCCGCATGTGGGGCCAAAGGCAATTGCCAACGGATTACGCTGTACAATCCCATTTTTAGCATGATCCCCGACAACAACATGGTGCCGACAGCGGGTGCTTTTTGGTATACTTTGGCTTGCCAAGTATGAAATGGAATCAACGGAATTTTGATGGCATAGGCCAAAAAGAACGCCAAGAAAATCCAAAATTGTTCGGTATCTGATAATTTTAGTTGATACAAATCTTTCAACAAGAAACTGCCGGCTTGTTGGTATATGTAGACAAAAGCGACCAACATAAATAGCGAGCCTGCAAGTGTATAAATAAAGAACTTCACGACTGCTTTTTTGCGGTCTTCGGCATCACCATTCCCCCAAAGCAAGGCAATAAAATAAATGGGGATTAAAGACAATTCCCAGAAAATATAATACAACAGCCCATCAACCGCCACAAAAGTTCCTACCATGGCAAAGGCCATAAACAGCAACAAGGCGTAGATCGATTTGGTGTTTTCGAAATGCGTGCCAAAACCCGATAAAATGATTAAGGGAATTAAGCTGGTTGTGAGTAGGACCATCGCCATCGATAAGCCGTCGGCCAATAAAGCAATACTCACATTGGGTTTGGCAATCCAAGGGGCAACAAAATCAATGTTTTGTCCCATTTGAAAAGCGTTCAACAAATAGCAGGAGACGCCCAAAGCTAGTGCCGAAAACAACAAGGCCACTTTTGACGCCCATTGGTTTCCAACCAAAAAGGTAACGATTGACCCAACTAATAATAAAAGTAATACTGACGATATATCCATTAGAATAGAATTATTGAACGATAAACAAATACGTGACAAGGGCAATCACACCCAATACAAAGGCAAACAAATACAAGCCTGTGTTTCCGTTGTGTACTTTTCGGCCTTGAGCACCGAGCGCCAAGGTTACTTTTCCTAAACCAAAAACTATAGCCGACAAACTGGTTTCTACCGTGTCACGGAAAAATCGGGAAGCGCTATTAATTGGGTTGACGATCAAGCGCATATAGGCTTCGTCTAAGTAATATTTGTGGTACACCACTTTGGCAAAGCCTTCCATTTGTTCGTCGGCTTTGGGTAAACTTTTTTGGGTGATGAATTGACGACGGGCCCACAAAATTCCAAAAACTCCACCGGCCAGGGCTACTCCCATTAATCCGTATTCTAAACTACCCAAGGCATGTTCGGCTTCTTCGGGTTGAAACAAGGGAGCCAAATAGTGATTGAGCCAAGTGCTGCCCGGTAAATTTATCGCGCCACCAAGTGCGGCTAAAATGGCCAAAACAATCAAGGGGAAGGTAATTAAAGCAGGGCTTTCGTGTAGGTGTTTTTCTTGCTCGGCTGTTCCGCGGAAAGAAGTGAAGAATGTCAAGTACATCAATCGAAACATATAAAAAGCCGTCATGATCGAAGCCACCGAACCCACTACCCAAAGGGCAATGTTATGGTGAAACGCGGTGAGTAAAATTTCATCTTTGGACCAAAATCCTGCCAAAGGAAAAATTCCGGCAATGGCTAAACTCGACACCAACATGGTCATAAAGGTAATGGGCATTGCTTTTTTCAAGCCACCCATGTTACGCATGTCTTGTTCGCCGTGCAAGGCGTGAATCACAGATCCCGAACCCAAGAACAAACAAGCTTTAAAGAAGGCATGTGTGATGACATGAAAAACGGCCACTTGGTAGGCGCCTAAGCCCAAGGCCAAGAACATCAATCCCAATTGTGATACCGTAGAATAAGCCAATACTTTTTTGATGTCATTTTGAAACAAGCCAATGGTGGCAGCCAATAAGGCTGTGGCCGCACCAACAATGGCAATAATAGTTTGAACTTCGGGAGCCAAATCAAATAAGAAATGCAAGCGCGTCACCATAAATATTCCCGCAGTTACCATGGTAGCCGCGTGAATTAAAGCCGAGACCGGTGTTGGTCCAGCCATCGCATCGGGCAACCACGTATATAATGGAATTTGTGCTGATTTTCCACAGGCACCAATAAATAAGGCCAAAGCAGCTATAGATAATAAAGTAGATGGTGTTCCTCCGGACAAAGCAGTTTGCAAGCCAGCAAAATCGAGGGTTGAAAATAAACTACCTAAAATAAAGATGCCAATCAACAAACCTAAATCGCCAATTCTATTCATGATGAATGCTTTTTTGGCCGCATCATTATACTCTTGGTTGCTGTGCCAAAATCCGATGAGTAAATACGAACACAAACCCACGCCTTCCCAGCCAATAAACATCACCACTAAGTTGCTTCCAACCACCAAGGTGATCATGAAAAACACAAAGAGGTTTAAATAGGCAAAGAATTTGTGCATGTTCTCGTCCTCGTGCATATAACTGATGGAATACAAATGAATGAGCGAACCAATTCCGGTAACAAACAACAACCACAAAATAGAGAGCTGATCGAATAGCAAGCCAAAATGGATAGAAATTGACTGCAGTTGAATCCAGTCAAAAAGTTGAATTGAGGACGATTTCCCGGTGGATTGTAGATCGATGAAAAACAATACGCTCACTGCAAATGAAGTGACAACCGCTAGTGTTCCCAACACACCCGAACCCGTTTTTCCCAGTTGCTTTCCGAAAAAAACATTGAGTAAAAATCCGACGAAAGGAGCTAATACTAGTACTAAGGCTAATGAAGTATCCATAGAAAATTATCCTTTTAAATTTTTTAAATTGTCAATGTCAATGGAGCCGATGCTTCTAAAAATCGACACCAATATGGCCAATCCTACCGCTACTTCAGCGGCCGCTACGGCCATCGAGAAAAACACAAACACTTGGCCTTGTGCATCCTGGTGGTAGGTTGAAAAAGCCACGAAAAGTAAATTCACGGCGTTTAACATGATTTCTATCGACATAAAAACAATGATGGCATTTCGGCGATATAGTACGCCAAATACGCCGATACAAAACAAGATTACACATAAAAATATGTAGTTCTCAATTCCGATTTGATTCAAGATATTATTCATATTACTTCCCTGATTTTTCTTTTTTAGACAACAACACCACCCCAATCATGGCTACTAGCAACAAGATGGAAACGTATTCAAACGGCAACATGTATTCGTTAAGAAGTACTCTGCCCAACACTTTGGTCGATTGGTAATCCTCGCCAGACAAATCATAATCGCCCACAATCGGTTTTGAATTGATGAAAATGGCCAACAAGACTAAACACATCACGCAAAACAACACGACTGCAGCCAAGCGGGTAACCCGCGGTTTGTGCACTTCGTCTTCTTTGTTTAAATTCATCAACATCAGGGTAAACAAGAACAAAACCATGATAGCTCCTGTGTAGACAATAAAGTTTACAATGCCCAAAAATTGAGCGTTGAGCAACAAATAATGTCCGGTAATGGAGGAGAAACAGATTACCAAATAGATGGCACTGTGAATCGGGTTTTTGGTGAAGATGGTTAAAAATGCCGTCGCTAAAGTGATGGCTGATAACACGCTAAATAAGAGTAAAAATGTAGTCATTAGTTGGCGTTTTTAAGTTGTGCATTTTGCATCGCCACATCCAAGGGCATGACTAATTTGTCTTTCCCGAAAATAAAATCTTCTCGTTCATAGCTTGCCGGCACCAACACTTTTGAGGTGGTCAGGTAAATGGCGTCTTTGGGACAGGCTTCTTCGCACAATCCGCAAAAAATACAGCGCAACATATTGATCTCGTAGATTTCGGCATATTTCTCTTCTCGATATAAATGCAATTCTTCTTTTGTGCGCTCAGCGGCTTTCATGGTAATCGCTTCTGCCGGACAGGACAAGGCGCAAAGACCACAAGCTGTACAATTTTCACGTCCTTGTTCGTCGCGCTTGAGCATGTGCTGGCCACGGTATACCGGACTCATTTCGCGCACTTGCTCCGGATATTGAATGGTTACTTTACGGGTAAACAAATGCTTGATGGTGATCCACAAGCCTTTGATTATCGCAATCAAATACAGGCGCTCTAAAAAAGTCATTTCCTTGTTGGAAACTTGTTTTTTACGCCCGGATAAAGAAATTGTTTCTAGTGCGGTCATTTGTTCGTTTGGTATTATACTTTAACGTGATTCTAATTAAAAACCTAAATAAGCGGCAATTTCATGACGCAATAACACGATTCCGGTAATCACTATATTTACGATTGACAACGGAATTAATATGCGCCAGCCCAAGTGCATCAATTGATCGTACCGAAATCTTGGGATGGTCCAACGCACCCACATGTAGAAAAAGATGAATCCACATATTTTGGCAAATAGCACCCCAATTCCTAGTATGTTCGCCAAGTTTACGCCCCAATGAGTCACGGCCCATTCCATTCCTGGGTAGTTGTATCCGCCAAAAAATAAGACAGATAAAATCGTGGCTGAAATAAACATGTTCGCGTATTCGGCAAACAAATAAAAGCCCATTTTCATAGACGAATATTCGGTGTGGTACCCGCCAATCAACTCCGATTCGCACTCGGCCAAATCAAAGGGAGTTCGGTTGGTCTCGGCAAAGGCACAGATTAGGAAAATCAAAAAGGAAAGCGGTTGGTAAAACACATTCCAGTGCGCGCCCGGCTGACCTTTTACAATTTCGTTGATGCTCAAATCTCCTGTCATCATCACCACAGCGATAACAGAAAGTCCCATCGCCAATTCGTAAGAAATC
>JAPLEX010000080.1:9182-13490 GCA_026390995.1 Flavobacterium sp. | reverse complement strand
TAGTGCCAGATCCCATCATATCGCCAGAATTTACGCGACAACCGTTGGAAGTGTGGTGCGCCAATTGCTGGCTCATGGACCAATACATATATTTAAAGTTGGATTGAGAAACTACAGTAGCTTCGGCATTTTCTGGTTGTATGGCTACTTCCAACTGAATGTCAAAGGCGTGTTTTCCTTTTTGTTGTAAATAAGGGAGTGGGGTAGGGTCTTGGTTAGGACCTTTGGTTCGATAGGGTTCCAAAGCATCCATGGTTACTATCCAAGGTGAAATGGAAGAGGCAAAATTCTTGGCCAAAAAGGGACCCAATGGCACATATTCCCATTTTTGAATGTCTCGGGCACTCCAATCATTCAACAAAACCATCCCAAATATATAGTCTTCGGCTTCGTGCACCGGAATGTTTTCGCCCATCACATTGGCATCGGTGGTAATAAAAGCCATCTCAAGTTCAAAATCAATCAATCGAGAAGGCCCAAATACCGGGCTTTCTTCACCAATGGGTAGGGTTTGTCCCATGGGGCGGTGCACTGGAATTCCCGAGGGCACGATGGTTGAGCTTCGACCGTGGTAGCCCACTGGAATGTGAAGCCAGTTAGGGAGCAAGGCATTGGCTGGATCGCGAAACATCATACCCACATTGGTGGCGTGTTCTTTGCTGGAATAAAAATCAGTATAATCGCCAATTTGAACGGGCAATTGCATTTCTACTTCGTCAACTGCGCAAATAATTTGCGCGCGGTGGGCTGCATTATCTCGCAATTTTGCATTGGTTGCATCAAAAATATCGGCGATGCGGTTGCGCACCAATCGCCATGTTATTTTACCCGCCGAGATAAAGTCATTTAGGTTGTCCTGCAAAAACAAATCTTCGGTGAGTTCTATTCCTTCAAAATAATTAAGCTGTTGTAAATTGCCTAAATCAATCGCATAATTGCCAATTCGGGTACCAATAGTGATCACATCATTACGGGTAATGTATACGCCAAAAGGAATGTTTTGTATCGGAAAATCACTTTGTGCAGGAATGTCTAACCACGATTTTCGAGCAGGATAATTGGCAGTAATAGGCATAGGAATAGTTAATTTGTTGTTGAAAATTCAATGATCAAATATATCATTATTGAATTATTTACCAAACGATTTTTGTATTTTTGGACTGTTAAAAATCTAATAAAAAAACAATGCGACACGACCAACAAATTTTTGATCTTATCCTAGACGAACAAGACAGACAACAACATGGAATAGAACTCATTGCTTCTGAGAACTTTGTGAGTGATGACGTAATGGAAGCAGCTGGTTCTTGTTTAACCAATAAATATGCCGAAGGGTATCCGGGTAAACGTTATTATGGTGGTTGTGAAGTGGTTGACATTGTTGAACAAATAGCGATTGATCGCGCCAAAGAATTGTTTGGTGCCGCCTATGTGAATGTACAACCGCATTCAGGTTCACAAGCCAATACGGCAGTTTTTGCTGCTTGTTTGAAACCGGGCGATAAAATTTTAGGCTTTGATTTGTCGCATGGCGGCCACCTTACGCACGGTTCACCCGTTAATTTCTCTGGATTACAATAAAATTCAAGAGATTGCTACCCGCGAGCAACCCAAAATGATTATAGCCGGTGCCTCAGCCTACTGCCGAGACATGGATTTTGCTCGATTCCGTCAAATTGCCGACAGCGTGGGCGCTTTGTTATTGGGAGATATTTCGCATCCAGCCGGTTTGATTGCCAAGGGCTTGATGAATGATCCCATTCCGCATTGTCACATTGTTTCCACAACTACCCACAAAACCTTGCGCGGCCCGCGTGGAGGGATGATCATGATGGGCAAAGACTTTGAAAACCCGTGGGGAATTACTACGCCAAAAGGAGAAATTCGTATGATGTCTGCTTTGCTTGATTTGGCTGTATTTCCTGGAAATCAAGGAGGTCCATTGATGCACATTATTGCAGCCAAGGCCGTTGCCTTTGGTGAATGTTTGACTGACGAATTTTTCAGATACGCCATGCAAGTGCAAAAAAATGCCAAAGCCATGGCTGAAGCGTTTATGAAACGTGACTATCATTTGATTTCAGGCGGAACGGACAACCACATGATGTTGATCGATTTGCGCAACAAAAATATTACCGGTAAAGAGGCTGAAAACGCCTTGGTAAAAGCCGAGATTACCGTGAACAAAAACATGGTGCCTTTTGACGATAAATCTCCGTTTATTACTTCGGGTATTCGCATCGGAACACCAGCGATTACGTCGCGTGGTTTAGTGGAAAGTGACATGGAAACCATCGTAGATTTAATTGATCGCGTATTGATGAACCACACCGACGAAGCCGTTCTTGAATCGGTTGCAGATGAAGTAAACGAAATGATGAGTGAACGTCCTTTATTTGTATTTTAAACTTAACAATTATGTCAACTTTTCGTTTGCAATTGCCTACTGATCCCCGCTGGGTGAATATCGTAGAATCTAATATAGAAGAGATTCTAACCGATCATGCGTGGTGCGAACAAAAAGCAGCTACGAATGCCATTACGATTGTGACGATTAACTCCGAATACCCCGATTTGGTGACCGATATGTTGGCCTTAGCCAAAGAAGAATTGGAGCACTTTGAACTAGTTCACAATATCATCAAACAACGTGGATTGAAGTTGGGTCGTGAACGCAAAGACGAATACGTGGGCGAGTTGGTCCAATACATGAAGCAAAGCAATACCGGAAGCCGAGTTTCTGGTTTTGTAGAACGCATGCTGTTTTCGGCCATGATTGAAGCCCGCAGTTGCGAACGTTTTAAAGTGCTGTCTCAAAACATCGAAGATCCCGAATTGGCCGCATTTTATCGCGAATTAATGGAAAGCGAAGCAGCGCATTATACTACTTTTATTGGCTATGCCCGCAAATATGGCGAAGGCATTGACGTGGAGAAACGATGGCGAGAATGGCTGGAATTCGAAGCATCCGTCATTGTAAAATACGGTAAAAAACAAACCGTTCATGGCTAATATAGCTATTCGGTTAGCCGATTCTATTGATTTTTCTACCATCGAAACCATTGCACGCCAAACCTGGCCAGCAGCCTACGGTGCCATATTGACAACTGAACAATTGGCCTACATGCTCGATTTATTTTATTGCCATGAGGCTTTATTCCAAGACGTTACCCAGAAGAATCACCTTTATTTTTTGGCTTTTTTAGAAGGAAAAGCGGTTGGTTTTGCTGGCATTCAACACCATTATTTGCCAAACACTACTAAGATTCACAAGTTGTATATTTTACCCCAATACCAGCGACTTAACATTGGAAAGCAACTGCTCAATTTTGTAAGCCAACGTACCAAAGTGGATGGTGGAAATTCGTTGACTTTGAATGTAAATCGGTACAATTCGGCCAAGTTGTTTTACGAAAAACAAGGGTTTACGGTTTTAAAAACGGAAGATATTGCACTCGACTTTGGCTATGTGATGGAATACTATGTGCTCAACAAAACACTATAAAAAAAGGAGGCAATTGCCTCCTTTTAATTTTTTATTCTATTCGTTTAATACGAACAACTACCGGTCACTGTTATCGTGTTTGAGTTGTTTGATAAATCATAAAAATTAATTGAAAAAGTCATACTTCTGGCTCCTGTTTTAGTAACCGTTCCAGAACTTGATACAAATGGAGTATTGTTTCCATCTGTGAATTGAGCAATCAAGGCCCCACAGTTTCCTATGTTTTCTTCATAATTTATAACTTGAAATGTGCCTGAACTTGATGTAGGAATACCAACAACTATAGGAGTTTCTGTAATTGATCCACTCACATAAGTAATTCCAGTCTGATAGTAATCTGTACAATCACTTCCACCTATACCTGTTAACCCATGGGTAACAATGCCTTGTCTTGTAATTCCATTGTAGGAGAATTGTCCCGTATTAATTCCTCCACCTCCACACATTTCTATGGTGCCCATATCGAGAGTTTGGTTGACAGTCAAGTTGGTAATTGGCATATCATTTTGATACCCCTCAATTGACAAATAAATTGGGCGGTCAGAAGGCACTTTAATGATAAAATTTCCATTATCATTTGAATATACGGTAGCACCATCGCCAATATCATCACGTGCAGATACTTTGCGCACCTGACCACTACCGTTGCATACTAGTCGACCTTTTATGAAGGCGGGTCTGCTAAAGTCGTCGCAATTCCAATTGGAGAAATGCACAACTTGGCCCACATAATTATTCCCTTGACGAGTGGCGGTTCCTTGCTCGGCCCAAACGCCTAAAGTAGTGTCAAAATACCACAGTTT
>JAPLEX010000080.1:0-9174 GCA_026390995.1 Flavobacterium sp. | reverse complement strand
CACAGTTTTATACTTGAAGGAGCGTTGGCTAGTTTAGAAGCGGCTATGGGTTGCGCAAAACTAGCGGTACTTCCTGGTCTGAGGTTAAGTAAATTTCCCGAAGGATCATTTAGTTCGATAGAGTAATAGCCCAAGGTGCTTAAAATTCCATCTTGACCTGCCGAATTTTGTGCAGAAAAATCGCCTCCAGGCATAATGCTGCTAATTTCTTCATTGTCGTTATTTCTGAGTTTAAGGTATCCATACACTATTCCATTGTAATTGTTTCCAGACTCGGTTCCAATTGTATTTGCTGAAATAGTAACATTTCCACCATTGTAATTCAAAACATAGCCTGCTGATGAATTAAACATGAAGGGTATTCCTTTGCTGTCCAGCATAATTTCAACATTTTGGCTTTCATCGTCTACTGGAGTAAGGCCGCGGTATCCCATAAAAAAGCCTTGTTTTTGTGCTTTAACAACATAGCGATCTTTTCTTGGTAATCCACTTAAAACAAAAGATCCATCGATGCTGCTAACTGCAGTAATATCATCTACTGAGATTTCAGCCCCACTGATTGGATTTTGATTTTCATCAACAACTTTTCCATTAATTGTAATGTTTGAAGATGGCCCGCTTGAATCCTTATCACCCTTATCGCAGGCAATTAGTAAAATACTTAATACCAGTATTAATACATAACTTAGTCTTTTTTTCATTTGATTTAATTTTTGAGTTAGTAAAATAAAATTAATATAATTTTTAATTTAAATCATTTATTTCGAGTTTATTATATCGAAATATTTATTTTAAATGGAATTTTACTTACAAAAGGAATGTATTTTAAGTCCTAATTGATTAACTAACCCTTCTAATTTAGTTGCTGCAAATAACGCTTTACTCAACTTAGTTTTGGCTGGATTAATGCTGTAGTTTTTACTACTATAAAAGTTAGCTTTTTGAGCCAGTGCCCCTTCAAATTCAGTTCGATGTAAGTCACAAGAATCAAATACAACTGCTTGTACATTGGCTTTCATAAAATCGACGGCAAGTAAACTACAAAAACTGAACTGTGCGCCATGTAAGGGTAGTGTATAGAATTTCGAAAAATCCAAGCAGCAATGATCAAAAGTGACTTCAAACAGCAAGCGGTCACACATGGCAAAATTTAGGTTTTTTAGGTTGCAGTTCACAAATTTCACCGACCGCAATGCCACGTGATTTATTTGGGCACCTTCAAATTGACAATCCCGAAAAGAACAGGAAAGAAAGGTAACTCCCAAAAAATTGCAGGCGCCAAAGTTGCAGTCAATAAAGGTGCAATCTTCAAATTCGGTCAGGTTAAGTTCGTCACGAGTGAAGCATTTGTTGGCGATTGTAGATTGATAAATATAAGTAGTCAAGCTATTTTTTGGGTGGATTTACGAATTGAAATGTACGTCAGTATTCCTTAAACCGCTGCAGTTTGTCAAATTTTAACATTTACTGCAGAAAATCTACAGCAACTGCAAATCGAGCCCCTCTATTTTTATTTGTTATATAAATTTTAAAATTCAACTACTTAAAAAACATCTTTTTTTATCGCATTGATTTTAAATAAGTTGTAACCTTTTATCAAAAAATTAGTTTCAATCTAAAACTTGTTGAAATAGCACTTTTAATTTTTTTTACAATTGTTAAAAAAAAATTATAGACTGAATTTTGGTTGCAGTGAGTTTATATATACTTGCATTAGATATGGATATAAGAGTCATCAAAAAATTACACGAACTGATCAAAACAGAACGCACAGGTTCCCCAAAAGAACTGTGTATTAAATTGGGTATTTCAGAACGCACCGTATACAATTATATTTCATTTATGAAAAATGAACTCAATGCGCCTATAAAATACAGTGCAGATAAAGCAACCTACAGTTACAACGGAAATTGTGAATTGCGATTTGATGGTGCAATTGATGAAATTGTTTAAGCAAATCCCAGTCCTTTTTCATTGGTTCACATTATTCTACCAGACTATTCCTAAGTTATTATAGTAATTCAAAGCACGAGAAGTTAGCTCGTGCTTTTTTTATGATTATAGTTTTTGATCTATTTTTTATATGAAAATATCTTCAATGAATTTATAATCAAAATAAAAAAGTTAAAATGATGGACACAAAATGGACACAAATTATAGTTATCGCTCGCGATAACTAATACTAGAGCTACTCAAAAATGAATGTAATAACTTCACGAATTTCCTGGATTTCGCAAGCGACATCCAATTCGTTGAATCAGTAAAATTTATTTTAGAGAAATTAGTTGCAATATAACTTCACGAATTCCCTGGATTTCGCAAGCGACATCCAATTCGTTGAATCAGTAAAATTTATTTTAGAGAAATTAGTTGCAATATAACTTTACGAATTCCCTGGATTTCGCAAGCGACATCCAGGAAAGCTCCGCTTTGAGAATCCAAAAACATAAAAAAAACGCTCAAGTAAACTTGGCGTTTTTTTTATGTTTTTGGATTCATTCGTGACCTCGACTGGATTCAAACCAGTAACCTTCTGAGCCGTAATCAGATGCGCTATTCAGTTGCGCCACGAGGCCTTATTGCGGCTGCAAATATAGGCATTAATCCCAATTATGCAAACTCTAAATAGTTTAATTCTGCTTATTTTTTGTCGAGTGCACGCGCGGTGACAAAATAGCGGTAGGCGAGTAGTACCTTGTGCCAAGGTTTGGCTTTGTTGATGTCTAATCCGCTTTTGGTAAGACTGGGCAAGAGTAATTTATTGAGTTTGGCAAGAAGACGATACATTTTAGTCTTGATCGGGTTTGGTGTTGAACTTGGCAAAATTTCTCGACTTCTTTGGGTACAAATTATACGATTTGTCGCTGGGATTTTCAATCACTGTTTTCACCGTAATTTTATCACCAACTTGAAAATTCTTTGCAGCCATTTGGTAATCGAGCAATATGGATCCACAAAAAAAATTGCCGTATTCATCTTTTTCAATTACCCCCGTGTAAATTCCTTTTGACATTGTACTTTTGTTTGCTGCAAAGATATTCAATCCTGTACAGCATTTGCTTTATGCCAAAAAAAATATACAATAGAACTAATTTTCACCGCCATACGTTTTGTGTATTTCAAGAAGTATCTGCGGATGAGATTCAGCAGTTGGTTATGCATTACAAAAGCAAATCGGGTAGTGAATACTATTTTACTGAGGCTGGCGTATATCGAAAATCAAACCATTGGGGTAGGGCAGCCAATTGTAAATGGCGGTTAACCCCATTGACAAGTTCATCAGTTAATCGAACTAAAATTGGCTATGCTAACTGGACTTCTTTCTTTCCGGATAATGATTTCGAAAAGCTCTATTTTGTTCAATACGATGCAGCAAGCAAAACGGCTAATTACTTCCACAAAGATCAAGGCATTTTGCAAGAGCAACCTGTACTGCGAACGGCTGCTGAAACAACTAAAACAATCAAGTTAATTCGGGGTTTAGTAAATGATTTTGCTTGGATGGATTACATGCCGCATCAACATAAGGATCAGTTGTTGCGATTTGTTTGTGATCAACTGTGCAACACAACCAAGAGCATTTTTCAAATAAAAGCAGAAGCAATGCAACACAATTTATAATAGTTGTTCTTGGCGGTGTAAACGCATGATCCACAAGCAAAAACCCATGGCTAGTAGGCCAAGCAATCCCATGAACAACCAATTGGTTTGGTAGCCAAATCCGCTAATAATTTCCAGTCCCACTTTTGAACTCGCCACGTGTGCCAAACTATAACTCATGGTAAAAATGGCCATATAACGGCCTTCGTGTCCTTTGGGCGCACGGCTCATGGCAAATCCATTCGAAAAGGGAAATAAGAAGATCTCGGCCAAACTCATAAAAACCAGCGAAAGTACCAACACTCCAACCCAGGCGTTAAACAACAACACAAAAAAGCTAAGTGCCATCAAAAAACTACCCCAAAAAATAATGTTCAATTTATTGAGTTTCCGGCGTTCAGCCATACTTACTATGGGCATTTCCAAGACAAAAATGAGCAAGCCATTGAATGTCATGAGCAAGCCAGTTTCGAATTCGGATAGGTCATAAAATTCATGATGGTAGAGCGGCAATGTGGTAAACAACTGAAAGAACAACATGGCCGTACTGAAACTTACAAACAAAAAGAGCCAATAAATTTTATCGTGAAATACCGAGGCAACTTTTGGTTTGTCTTTGTCTGCTATTTTGGATTTTCTTCTTTTCTTTTCTTTAACCAATACGGCAAATAATACAATGGCGGCAATACAACTGGCACCATCAACCCAAAACAAGGCGCTATACCCCATTGTAATGATGATTAATCCTCCTAAGGCAGGGCCTGCAGAAAATCCTAGGTTTATGGCTAAACGAACCAATGACAATGCCCGAACACGATTTTCAGGTCTGGCATAGGTAGCAATAGAAACAAACATGGCTGGTCGAAACATGTCGGCGATGGTCATCAAAATAAATACACCCACACAGAGTCCCCAAAAAGTAGTAATGTATTGCAGCCCAAAAAATAAAAATCCACTGGTAAACAAACTGAAAACCATCACTTTGTAAAAGCCAATTTTGTCGGATAATTTTCCGCCCAACCAAGACCCCAACATTGATCCCAGTCCAAAACACACCATAATCCAACCCACTTCGGCATAAGAAAAATGCAAGTTTTCTTTGAGGTATTTTGAAAGAAAGGGCAAGACCATAGTACCCGCTCGGTTGATGAAAGTAACCAAGGTGAGAATCCAAATTTCGCGCCGAAATCCTTTAAAGTTGTTGAAGTACTGCGTAATTGCTGCTTTGATCATGGTGTAGAATGGAATACAAATGTAGGTTTTTTTTTGAGCAGCGGTTTACTTTAAAAATGAGTTGGAAGTTGGAAGCAGGAAGCGGGGAGTTGGAAGTTTTATGTATGTACATAATCTACTTATATTTGGATAACCGAAAACAGACAACTCACAACCGACAACAAAAAAATGAAATTCTTCAACCTCCACACCCACAATCTCACAACCAAGCCCGGTGAATTGGCTTTGGTCAATCAATATCCGTTGGAGTTTGAGGCAAGTATTCCGTTTAGTTCAGTTGGGATTCATCCTTGGTATATCAAAGAAGAAAGCGTGATTCAAGAATTAGAATTGGTTGATCAATATAGTCAATTACCCCAAGTTGCGGCGTTGGGCGAGTGCGGATTAGACAAACGGATAGCCGTTCCTTTTGACCTGCAAATCCGTGTTTTTGAAGCCCAATTGCATGTGGCACAGCAGATTCAGAAACCGGTAATTATACATTGTGTGGCGGCTTTTCAGGAGTTGATTCACTGTATTTCAACTCAGGGAATTACGGTGCCCATCATCATTCATGGGTTTTCGAAAAATGCGCAACTGGCTCAGCAATTGTTGCAGCAGGGCTATTACTTGTCTTTTGGAAAATATTTGTTTCAGCAACCCGAATTGGCCGATGTATTAACCACAATACCTGAAGATCGTTTTTTTCTGGAAACCGACGCGATGGATCGATCCATTCAGGAGGTGTATGCAAAAGCAGCCGATTGTAAAAAAATGCCGATCGACCAAATAAAATCAAGCCTAAATTGTACTTTTGCTGCCGTTTTTAAATCCGTTTAATAAATATTTTTTTTTGCATGGCACAGTGGCAAGAACGAGCAGAACTGCTTTTTAAATCAGAAGGAATTACCAAATTAGAACAAGCCAATGTCTTGATTGTTGGGTTAGGCGGAGTGGGCTCATTTGCCGCCGAATTTATCGCTCGTGCCGGTGTTGGCCACATGACCATCGTAGATGGAGACGTGATTGATATTACCAACATCAACCGCCAATTGCCTGCCTTGCATTCTACCGTGGGTTTGCCCAAAGTAGAACTCATGGCGGCTCGTTTACTCGATATCAACCCCGAAATTAAATTGACTACGATTCGCGAATTTATTTCGCCTGAGCGTGCCCTTGAATTAATTACACCCGAATTTGATTATGTGTTGGATTGCATTGACAGCATTACACCCAAAGTAAATTTGCTCATTGCGGCCAAACAGAAAAAAATAAAAATCATCAGCAATATGGGTGCTGGTGGTAAATTTGAAGCTTCTAAAGTAAAAGTGACTGATATCAGCAAATCAACCACTTGTCCCTTGGCCAAAGTGGTGCGCAAACGCCTCAAGAAAGAAGGCATTTACCGTGGCATCAAAGTAGTATTTTCGACCGAAATTCCAGATGAAACCAGCCTAAAAATGACTGACGGCAAAAACTATAAAAAATCATTCTATGGCACCAACAGCTGGATGCCTTGTGTGTTTGGACTCCATGCAGCCGAAACCGTAATCAAGGAGTTACTAAAAATCGAAACCCCAGAATGATCCAAACCGTAATTTTTGACATGGATGGCGTGATTGTCGATACCGAACCAGTGCACCACTATGCCTACCAGCAGCATTTTGCTGAATTACAAATCGAAGTAAACCAGGAGGTATATGCTTCGTTAACGGGAAATTCAACCAAAAATATCTACGAAAAACTAAAAGGCATTTACAATTTACCGCATGAAGTAGGGGATTTGGTTTTGGCCAAGCGCGCTTATTTTAATGCCGCCTTTGATTCCAAACCCGATTTGTATCTATTGGATGGCGTGTTGGATTTGATACAGAAATTGCACCAAAATGGCTTTCAATTGATTTTAGCATCTTCATCGGCCAAGGTAACCATAGACCGAATTTTTAATCGTTTCGGATTGTATCCTTATTTTTCACATATCGTCTCGGGCGAAGATTTTCCGAAATCAAAACCGCATCCGGCTATTTTTCAGGAAGCCGCTCGGTTGTCACAAACACCTGTTGAACATTGCATCGTTATTGAGGACAGCACCAATGGTATTCTGGCCGCAAAAGCCGCCGGCATGTATTGCATTGGCTACGACAGCGTGAATTCTAAATTGCAAGATTACTCCCAAGCCAATCAGGTGATTGCTCATTTTTCTGAACTAAATGCAAGTATTATTAAAGAATTGAAAGTGATTAAGTAAACGAGGTTGTTCTATTTTACAAAACCAACAACGGATAACGGAAAACGGACAACGGATAACTACTCCACCACAAACTCCGAACGTCTATTCGCTTGGTGTTCGTCATCCGAGCACGGAACATCGTCACTACAACGATTGGTGAGTTGCGATTCGCCATACCCACGACCGCTCAAGCGATTGGCCGCAATTCCACGTTGTACAAGCCAAGCCATAATCGATTGGGCTCTACGCTCAGAAAGTTTGGCATTGTAAGCCGCCGTTTGACGACTGTCTGTGTGGGCGCGAACATCAATTTTTAAGGTTGGATTTTCTTCTAAAATGCTGGCTATTTTTTCTAATTCGTAGGCTGCATCGGGGCGTATGTTCCATTTGTCCAGATCAAAGTACACCATTTTGATGCCAATGAGTTTGGCCAAATCATCGCCTTTGGCAATGGGTTTTTGGTTTAACTCAAGTTCATACACCGCTGGAACATCGGTCGATTTTACTAAGGCAATTTCTTTGGTTTGGTAATCGGGCGATACCAATCGAATAAAGTAGTTTTTATCGCAAGAAATTCCTTTTATATCTATTGTACCATCTGCATTGGGACTTAGGTTTTGCACCACCTGAAATTGATCATCCAATACGGTTATGCTTCCTTGGCCAATTGACTTTTTAGAATCTTTATCAACCACTGCCGCTTTGATGGTTTGCGTGCAACTCAATTTTTTGGTTTCTATAAAGGCATAAATATCGTCACTGCCTTGGCCGCCTTCGCGATTGGAGGTTAAAAATCCTTTTTGGGTTTCTGAATCGATATAAAATCCAAAGTCATCAGCAGTTGAATTGGCAGGACTTCCTATGTTTTGCGGTTTTTTCCAAGAAGTAGCGGTCAATTCAGTTTGGTAAATGTCCAATCCACCCAAGCCCGGATAACCGTCAGTTGAAAAATACAATTCGTTGGCTTTGCTCACAAATGGAAAGGTTTCACGCCCTTCGGTGTTGATGCTTTTCCCTAAGTTTACGGGTGTTCCAAAATTGCCATCAGCCAAGAGTTCAACTTGCCATAAATCAGATTTTCCATATCCTCCTGGACGATCTGAAGCAAAATACAACATGGTTTCGGTAGCATTTAATGCCGGGTGAGCCGTATTAAATTCGTTGCTGTTAAAAGGCAATTCGGTTACGTTTTTCCAACTGCCATTCACCAATTGCGCTCGGTAAATCTTTAACAAGGTCATTCGATTGGCGTCTTTTCCTTTTTTACCCTTGTTAAAATTGTTGCGGGTAAAATACATGGTTTGGCCGTCTTTTGAGAAAACAGCCGACGATTCGTGAAATTTGGAATTGATTTCGGTGGCAAATTTTAGCGCATCCAAGCAAGTATCGCCTTCTATTTTACTGCCGTACAAACAGGTGAACGATTCGTTGGTCCATTTGTGTTTGCGCTGAAATACGCTTCCGGTATCGCGCGATGAAGCAAATACTAGAGTGGAGTTACTCACCGTACTGCCGTAATCGGAGTAGGGTGAATTGATTTTGAGATGCGTTAAATCGTAGCGACCTGAATTTTCTTTGATTTGAGCCAGATAATCTTTACTGTTTTCAAATTGTTTTGACCGAAGATCAGCCGATGAATTCTTGGTAAATTGCGCCATGAGTTCATCGGATTGAACGTAATCACCCACCGCTTTTAGGGTTTGGGCATACCGGTATAAATATTCGGGTTCTTGATTGCTGTTTAGGGCTATTAATTGGGCATAAAAGGTGTTGGCTTTTACTAATTGTGCATTAAAATAATAGGCATTCCCCAATTTCTGAAACAACTCTTCTGATTTGTATCCCTTTTCGGCTAATCGCTCATAGGTTTTAATTGCATCAACATAGGCCAATTTTTCGTATTGTTTGGCTGCCTTTTCTGCCAAAACGTTATGTTGAGCCTGCGCGAGCAAATTCCCTACTAACAAGTAGGCGAGAAGACCAAAAATATAGGATGTATACTTTCTCATAATTAGAAAAATCGGGGAGAAACAATAGTGTTGTAATTGGAAAACAAATCAAACCGCAAGAAAATCTCGTGCGAACCCGAGTTGTATTTTTGCAAACGCGTGGTTTCGTAGTCGTAACCGTAC
>JAPLEX010000066.1:6418-9945 GCA_026390995.1 Flavobacterium sp. | reverse complement strand
GTAACCGATATGATTGCCGAAGCGGTGGTTGCTCGAAAATTAGAAACTACTGGCCATGAAATCTTAAAAGCCATTCACCCACACCCTACCATGAGTGAGGCGGTAATGGAAGCTGTAGCCGATGCCTATGGCGAAGTGATTCACTTATAATACAGTATTCATTTCAATCATAAAAAAACTCCGTTCAATTCGAACGGAGTTTTTTATTTAGTTGAGCAACAAACTAAGCTGAAATTGATTCAAGCAGAGTAGCGCTTCTCGAATTCGGCAATCTTTGGCCTTGAAAAAACTGGAGTTTGAAAGCACTTCGAATTCGCCTTTGGAAAGTTTATCTCTATTGGATAGGATTTCTTTTTTGAACGAATCGACCAATTTCAATTCTGTTTCCGGAAGTTCATTCACCCAATTATCTTCAATGAACAACTGGTTAGATTCAAAATCGGCAGGCAATTGCGCCATTCCGATAGTGTGTTTTAGCAGCAACTCTTTAACACTATTTGTTTTTTCAAACCAAGCCAAGCTTTCAATTTCGCCTTCGGTTGAAATGGTATCGGCTACTTGTATTTTGGCTAAAGCACTTAGTTGTTGTTCATATCCATAATACAAAGCAGTGTACGATAAAGCTTCTTCTGTTGTAGCTCTGGGGCTTCTAACCAACGTAATGAGCATCCCGCAACCTACTACAATTACGATAGTCGTAACTATAGTATTTACTTTGGTATCGGGATTGCGAATACCTGTAAAGAAATAAATGGGTAAAAACAAAAAAACGATAGCCAATAAGGCGCAGACCACAAGCATATTGGCATATGGCCAATGCATCACTTTAAACAAAATCCCCAAACTAATTGACATTCCAGCGGCTATACCTATTCCGGAGCTTAATTTTACGGTGGATGCGGTGGTGTCTTTTGCTTTTAAAATAAAAACAAGTGGTAAAAAAAGTAAACTAAAAATAAGGATACTCACAACCAGCATCATAGATGCGCCGGGCCAATGCATGAATTTAAATACCAAGCCAAGTACGAGTAAAAAAGTGGCGAAACTCCCACTTCGAATCATTGTGTTTTTCATCGCGTAATAATTTTTAAAGGTTAGTAATTGGATGGTCTCTTTTTCTATTTCGGCCAATTCATCTTGGTAAAACGTAGTGATGACTTGTGCATAATAGTCCTCGAAATCACCATCTGGCTCGAGGTTGCGCTCAATAATACAACACACATGATCCAACAGATCGTCCTGCAGTTCAATCCGGCCTATCCCTCGTGCACGAAGGTCTAAGCGAATGAAATCAAGTTGTATATCAGTAAGCGTATACATTTATATTGTTTGCTTTTTCAGATCCAGTAAAAAACGAAGCGTTTCTATAAATTCGGCCAACTCGTTCAATTTTTCTTCAATTTTTATCTGGCCATTGCTGCTCAAACTATAGTATTTACGAACCCGTTTGCCAATGTATTCGGTTTCGGTAGTCACCAATCCTTCGGCCTCGAGTGCATGCAGAGTAGGATACAAAGCGCCTTCGGTGATTTGAATTCGATTGCCTGTTAACTCTTTTACCCGCTGGGTAATTTCGTACCCATACATGCGTTTGTTTTGCTCCAATTGTTTCAGCACAATGGTTTTCAAGGTGCCTTTTATTAATTCGGTTGAATACATAGTGTTGTTTGTTAGACTAACGCAAATATACATAAGAATATTATGCATTAGAGGTTAATGCATAAAAAAAGACCTCAAATAAGGTCTTTAAATTTTTAATGTGTTGGCTTTCAATTACTTAAAATGATATTTAATTTATCAATGAAATAATCCACTTCCTCTTTGGTATTAAAATGACTAAAAGATATGCGCAAGGAAGGCTGAAGTTTCTCCTCATCTGATAGGATTTCAGCCAATACATGAGAAGGTTTTGGACTACCCGATTGACAAGCGCTTCCTCTTGAAACGGCAATGCCTTGCATGTCTAAAGCAAATAACAACATATCATGTTTATGCGTGGCACAAGGAATTTGCACATTTAGAATTGTGTGAATGCCAGCTGCACTTCCGTTCACTTTACAAGCCAAAAACTGTTGTGTCAATTTGGCTATTGCGTATGCTTTTAATTCGCTGATGTACTGGGTATGCTGCGCTAATTCGTCGTTAGCTAATTCAAATGCTTTGGCCATGCCTACAATTGCTGGCACCGCTTCGGTTCCGGGACGTAGGCCTTTTTCTTGTTCGCCACCCAATAGGAAAGGCTGAATAGGAATTCCTTTTTTAATATAAACAAACCCAATTCCTTTTGGCCCATGAAATTTATGTGCACTGGCTACTGCAAAATCAAGGGGTGTACACGAAAAATCTATCGGCAATTTACCCATAGACTGCACCATATCCGAATGAAAATAGGCTTGGTGCTGTTGGCAAATTCGACTGGTTTTGGTCAAATCGAGTACCGTACCAATTTCATTATTTACGTGCATGAACGAAACCAAAGTGGGAATATCTTGCGACAATAACCGGACTAAATCGCTGTGATCAACTGAACCATCTGATGCGATTTTCACAAAATCTAGTTGAATATTTTGAGTTAATTTTATATAGTCAAGTGTATGTAATACAGCATGGTGTTCTATTTTACTTGAAATAATTCTTTTAATTCCTAAATCGCGGACAGCGGTCTGCAAAACCCAGTTGTTTCCCTCGGTTCCGCCAGAGGTAAATACAATTTCTGCTGCCGATACCTTGAGGTGTTTGGCGATGGTTTTTCGCGCCAATTCTAACTTACTCTTCGCTTGTCTCCCAACTGCATGCGACGACGAAGGATTGCCATAGTCGTCAGCCATTGCTTGCGTCATTTCCAGGATTACCCGAGGATCCATAGCCGACGTAGACGCATTATCAAAATACACTTTTTTCATAGGGTCTAAGGTTCAATTTTCGAATTGCTTTTGTGTAGAAAATTGATTGCTAGTTGTGAATTATTATTCTATTTTTGCGAGGCTAAAGTACAAATTAACTGCCACTTTTTTTAACACCCTTGCCGATTATGAAAAAACTACTGCTTTCTCTTTGTTCTATTGCGCTACTCAACAGCTGCGACGATGGTGATTTAACCCTAGAAACCATCAATTTTGACAGTGCCATTGCACAAGAATGCAGTTTAAACAATGTAGTATATAAAATAAATGGCAACCAATTGTTGCTCATTGAAATACCCGCAACTAGCTTGCCGTTTGAAAATAAAATTGGTGATAAAACTTTTGCGATTAACGCTTCAAACAAAGTGATATACCGCGGCTACAACAATACAGTAAGTTCGGCCAGCATTTGCTCCACGATTCCGCCCGCAAGCCCATCGGTTACCGAAGAATGGAACGCCATTGCTGGAACCATCTCAATACAAACTACCGCCATATATAGTGCAGCAAACTCATTAACAGGCGCGATAAAAATTAGCAAATACCGCCACGCGATTACCTTCAATAACATCACCTTTGCCAAACCAAACGGCAATCAAGTATACGAAACCTTTGTGTTTGGGG
>JAPLEX010000066.1:0-6291 GCA_026390995.1 Flavobacterium sp. | reverse complement strand
CCTTGTACAACGCTCAAAATGGCGGCATCGAAGGGTTATTTATCCAGAATTTATCGAGTACCTTATTGGACACTTCCGTGCTAGGAACAGCCAAAACGGCGCTCATTAACACCAACAACGAAAACCTGTTAACCTATCGTTTATTCAGCTTAGCACTGACTTTAGGAGGGAATTCAACTTATTTTTGCGCTTCTCCGCTTCCAGATAATCCGTTGGTGAAAGAAGAATGGACCGGACAAGCTGGCGTTTCCAATACCAGCGGAATCATCGAAGTGACCACAACCACCAACGGCAGCGGGTATTCGCATAGCATACACCTGAAAAGTGTCACGTTTAACAATCCCTTGGCCGGAAGTACCTTTTATTATGGTGACGACATCCTGATTGGGACATTACTCACCAATTAGTTTACCTTATTTCTTTTGCTTAAAACCCACCTCTGTGGCGCCTTGGCCATATTTTTGGTAGTTGGCATCCTGAAAATAAACCTCCTCATACCTACCAAGCATAAAATCTAATTCGGATTTTAAAACTCCTTCGCCTACCCCATGAATAAATATGATTTTTGGGATGCGGTTTCGAATGGCAAATTCTACATGCCGTTTGGCGGTTTCCATTTGCAGATTCAAGATCTCATAATTGCTCATGTGTCGCCAACGTTGCACTAATTTTTCGATGTGTAAATCAAATTCTGGCGCTGGAATTACGGCAGATGTTTTGAACGAAATGGGGTTTTGCTTGCGCTTTACCGTTTCTTTTTCAGCTTTTATAGTAGCTGAATTAAAGCTTTTCATTTTATTATCTAACTCACTGGAATTGTTTATTTTAATCAATTCTTTGACAAAATAAGTCATCACAAATCCGTCGGTAGTTTCTACCGTAATTTGGTCGTTTTCGCAACGCAAGACTACACCCTCATACGCGTCATCCAACACCGCTACTCGATCGCCTGGCTTAAACATGATCTTGTGATTTTTCAGTTTCTTTACTTGGAGTTTTGCTGCTCAATTTCATCATGCCAAACATAAAAACCAAAACCAATGCGCAGAGAATAAAGATCGAACTTGGCTCCCCAGTAGGTTCGTAAAACAACAAGCCGGCTGCAGCGCCCACAACCAGTAAAATTTGTATTGTTTTCATGTAAATAATTGATTTAATTTGTACCGGGCTTAAAAGTACTAAACTTTGGTTTAGCTTTTGTTTTAAACCACCACATCATGCATATAAATCGCTTTTTATTGCCTTGTTTAAATAAAGAATTATTCGGGATTGATTGTTTAGGTTGTGGATTACAACGATCTTTAATTCAAGTTTTTGAAGGAGATTTTAAACTAGCATTTTTACAATTTCCTGCGGTGTATTCTACGTTGCTGTTTTTGGTTGTACTTGGATTTATTATAGCAAAGCACTCATTGCATCAGCTGTTGTAAATGCGAGCATCATGCTGGTTGCCTATTTTTACAAAATCAATTTAAGTTTATAACAGCATGCTCAAACAAAAATTACCCAACGCCAACACCATTTTAATCTTAAGTGTTTTATCTGTAATTACCTGCTGCCTGTATGGCGTGGTAGGGATTGTATTGGCAATAGTTGCCTTGCAAAAAGCAAAAAAAGAAGAACAACTCTATTGGGAATCTCCGGAGCAATACCAGAGTTTAGGGACAATCCAAGCCGCCCGCGTGATTGCAGTGATTGGAATTACCCTAAGCACCATTTATTTAATTTTCACGCTCTATATTTGGATAGTGGTGGGCGAAGATGGCATGGCTGCCTTTCAGCAAAACCTCATCGAAAAAGCACGCTACCAAGAAGAAATGAACCAATAAAAAGGGAGCCAATTGGCTCCCTTTCTTTTATTACGTTTCAAATTGTTGCAGTGTTTTACATATGATATCGACGCAATCGAGTAATTGAGTTTCGGTCATCACCAAAGGCGGAGCAAACCGAATGATGTTGCCGTGAGTGGGTTTGGCCAATAAACCATTCGCCGCCAAGGCCACACAAATGTTCCAAGCGGTATCGCTTTCATCGGTGTCATTAATCACGATGGCATTGAGCAAGCCTTTTCCGCGTACCAAACTCACAATTGAACTGCCTTGAATGTATTGGTTTAATTTTTCGCGAAATAGCTTTCCTAATTTTCGGGCATTTTGTGCCAATTGCTCGTCTTTTACTACCTCCAGAGCGGCTACTGCTACTGCGGCAGCTACTGGATTTCCTCCAAAGGTTGATCCATGTTGACCAGGATGTATCACCCCCATTATCGCATCATCTGCCAACACAGCCGAAACGGGATAAACTCCGCCAGATAAAGCTTTACCTAAGATCAATACATCAGGTCTTGCATAGGTTGCTTGGCGTTCGCAAGCATGCTCACAAGTACAATTTCCACAAACGGCCAATAAAGAGCCTGTACGGGCAATTCCCGTTTGAATTTCATCGGCAATAAACAAAACGTTGTATTTGGTACAAAGCGCTTTTACACGCATCATATAGTCGTCAGCTGGCGTATACACCCCTGCTTCACCTTGAATGGGTTCCACTAAAAATCCAGCCACATTGGGGTTGTTTTGCAATACCTTTTCTAAGGCATCAACGTCGTCGTAAGGAATAGAAATAAATCCTTCGGTATACGGACCAAAATTGGTACGGGCATTGGCATCATTAGAAAACGAGATGATGGTGGTCGTGCGTCCGTGAAAGTTTCCGTCACAAACCACAATCTGAGCTTGTTGTTCGGCAATGCCTTTTACTTCGTAGGCCCACTTTCGGCATATTTTCAAAGCAGTTTCTACGGCCTCAGCGCCTGTATTCATTGGCAACACCTTGTCGAATCCAAAATAGGAAGTAAGAAATTTTTCGTAAGGACCCAATTGATCATTGTAAAAAGCACGAGAAGTAAGTGTGAGGGTTTGCGCCTGATTCACCATCGCTTGAATGATTTTAGGATGACAATGACCTTGATTTACCGCCGAATAGGCCGATAAAAAGTCGAAGTACTGCTTGCCTTCGACGTCCCAAACGTATACGCCTTCTGCGCGTTGCAACACAACGGGTAAAGGATGGTAATTGTGGGCGCCATACTGTTGTTCTAAATCGATAAAATGTGCGGGGGATTTGGCTGAATGGGTGGCCATGAAAAAATGCGGTTTAATTTGGAAATTCAGTATTCCTACTTGCGGAGAGAAATCATCCATTTATGTCACAAAACTACATAATAAATTGTGGAAATAATAAAATTACCCGCCACTTTTATGGGTTTGTAAATTAATTCACAAAATTTTTATTTTTTAAAAACAACTAGCAAAGCATTCGCTTATTTTTGCGCCATGGCAAAGAAAAAAACCGAACGAATTGTATTTGATCATATCGAGATCCTCGATGCAGGTGCCAAGGGTGTTTGTGTGGCAAAAGCCCCGGATGGCAAAATAATTTTTATTCCAAATGTAGTGCCCGGCGATGTGGTTGATGTGCAAACCTTTAAGAAAAGAAAAGCCTACTACGAAGGCAAAGCGATACGATTCCATACCTATTCACCACAACGCGTGGAACCCGTTTGTGTTCATTTTGGCGTGTGTGGCGGTTGCAAATGGCAAAACATGAACTACCCGCAGCAATTGCTTTACAAACAAAATGAGGTGAAAAACCACTTGCAACGCATTGGGAAAATTGAAATTCCCGAATTAGAACCCATTTTAGGTTCAGAAAAACAATTGTTTTACCGCAACAAGATGGAGTTTGGCTTCTCGAATTCCCGTTGGCTCACCGAAAATGAAATCGATCAACAGGACACAATTGAAAATAAAAATGCATTGGGTTTTCACATTCCCAAAATGTGGGACAAAATTCTAGACATTACCCACTGTCATTTGCAAGCTGATCCTTCGAATGCCATTCGCAATAGCATCCGTGAATTTGCCAATGCCCACAATCTCTCGTTCTTTAATCCCAGAAATCACGAAGGTTTGTTGCGCACGCTCATGATCCGAACCGCCTCAACCGGAGAAATCATGGTGCTTTTACAGTTTTTTGAAGACGACAAAGCAGCACGAGAATTGATTTTAAATCATTTGGCCGAAAACTTTTCTATGATCACCTCGTTGCAATATGTGATCAACAGCAAACCCAACGATACCATTTACGACCAAGAGATTATTTGCTTCAAAGGCCGTGAGTACATTTTAGAGGAAATGGAAGGCTTACAGTTTAGCATCAACGCCAAATCGTTTTACCAAACCAATTCAGATCAGGCCTACGAATTGTATAAGCTCACCCGCGAATTTGCAGGGCTCACCGGCAAAGAAATTGTCTACGATTTGTATACCGGAACCGGAACTATCGCACAATTTGTTTCCAAACATGCGCTAAAAGTAATTGGCGTAGAAAGCGTACCCGAAGCCATTTTGGATGCCAAAGCCAACGCCAAACGCAACAATATCGAGAACTGTCACTTTTTTGTGGGCGATATGAAAATAGTGTTTAACGATGCCTTCATCGCCCAACACGGGCAGCCCGATGTAGTAATTACCGATCCGCCGCGCGACGGCATGCACAAAGAGGTGGTGGCACAATTACTCAAAATTTCGCCACAACGCATTGTGTATGTGAGTTGCAACTCGGCTACGCAAGCGCGTGATTTGGCTTTATTAGACGAAGGGTATAAGGTAACGCGCGTTCGACCAGTAGATATGTTTCCGCAAACACATCACGTAGAAAATATTGTACTTTTGGAAAAACGTTAAGCTGCGTCAATCAAATGAATAAACTCAAAAAAATATCGGTTCTACTTATTCTTGCCTTGGTCTGGATTTCATCCGGTTGTGAAAAAGATGACATCTGTGATCCGGCAACGGCTACAACCCCGCTGTTGGTTATAGATTTCTATGACATTACCAATCCGACACTCAAAAAAAACGTGACCAATTTATTGGTAGTTGGCGAAGGAATGGATACGGGGCTTCCTTTTAATGGCGTGAATACTATAAAAATTCCCTTGAAAATTACTGCCGATTTAACCCAATTTCAATTCATCTTAAATTACGGAAACACAGTTACGCCCTCGTTGGTAAATTCGGATGTATTTCAATTTAATTATAGCCGAAATAATATCTATGTTTCTAGGGCTTGCGGCTACAAAACCTTGTTCACCTTAGACGACACCAATCCATATGCCTTGAGCGAACTAGACCCTTTGGGCACAACTTGGATAAAAAACATCATTGTAAACCAGTACCAAATTACCAACGAAAATGAGACGCACTTCAACGTATTTTTTTAGTCTTTGCTTCATTGGTCTTGCGATAGGTGCTGTAGCGCAAGAAGCCAAAAAAGACAGTGTGGCGCCAAAAACCTATCGCTATGGATTGCGTGTGGGTGTTGATTTATATAAAATAGGGCAATCGTTGCGCAACAACAACTACAAAGGAATTGAATTTACTGGCGACTACCGACTCACCAAAAATTATTACCTCGCCGGAGAAATTGGCAACGAAAATACCACCGAAAATGATTATCTAATCAACTTCACCACCAAAGGCACCTATCTAAAAGCTGGTTTTGATTACAACTTTTACGAGAATTGGCTCGACATGGAAAATATAATTACCGTGGGACTGCGCTACGGTGCCAGTTCTTTTTCGCAGACGTTAAATTCCTACAAAATATACACCACCAATCACTACTTTGATGAAAACCCTGTATATTCACCAGGCACAACCACCAACGGTTTATCGGCCCAATGGCTAGAAGTGGTGGTGGGCATGAAAGCGAAAGTGATTCAAAATTTCTATTTGGGGTTTAGTTTCCGAATGAATAAATTATTCAGCAATAAATCGCCAGCTAATTTTGAGAACTTATACATCCCTGGATTTAATAGAACCTATGGCGGCAGTTTCGGGGCCGGATTTAATTATACCTTGTCTTATTTGGTGCCGATTTATAAAAAGAAAGAACTGATTCCGGTTAAACCCTAAAATAAATATGAAAAAATTAGTATTTCTTAGCGCTCTATTTATTCAAACTCTGGGTTTTGGACAAATACTTAATGGCAATTTTGAGGACGTAAAACCCAATTTATTGGCCAACAACTGGGGTATTAATTTTTCGGTACCCGTGAGCATCAATACCGAAACTGGAGAATCTACAACCGACAATATTTGGTTTAGCAGTTGTATCCCGAGTTTGTGCAACGCAACCACAGAAGCCTCCGAAGGCAATTTTGGCTTAGAAATTTCGAATGCATTTAATGAATCTCAAAACACAGTAATTCGTGGCGGAGCTCAATTATTT